>JALYMT010000148.1 GCA_030773555.1 Actinomycetota bacterium
GCGGCCAGGTCGGCGTAGCCGAGGACCAGGGCCTCGAGCCGCTCACCTTGGCGCACGGTCGCCGGCAGGGCCGCCACGCCGGCGGCCGTCTCGACCAGCGCCTGCACCCCCGTGCGCCGGGACCGCCCCGACCGCGCCTCGGCCCCGTCGAGCAAGCGGTCGACGAAGGCGAGGTCGCCCGGCGACTCGACCTTCGGCAGCACGACCGAGCCGGGCAGGACGGGCAGGGCCGCGAGCGCCAGGAGGTCCTCGACACACCAGGGTGACCGCGCCGGGTTGACCCGGACGGTCACGCGCTGCCCGGCCGAGTCCGACAGCGACGACAGCACCGACACGAGCACCTCGCGGGCGCGGTCCTTGCTCCCCGGCTCGACGGCGTCCTCGAGGTCGAGGACCACCTGGTCGGCCGGGCTGTCCAGCGCCTTGGCGATCTTGCGCTCGTCGCTGGCGGGAACGGACAAGACCGACCGCCTGCGGGGCGGCGCTGCGCCCGGAAGAAGTGTCATGTCGCCAGGGGCTCCTTCGTCGGCCTTGCGGCGGGAGTGCCTCGGTCCTAGATTGGCCGTACCAATCCATCGGACGGTACCCGTCCCCGTCCCGAGGAGGGGCCGTAACGACCCGGGTCGCCTACCAAGGGAGCGCCTACCGCACGCTGGCGCGCGAGCTGCGGACGGCGCTGCGCGAGGGTCGTTACGGCGAGCACGGTCGACTGCCCACCGAGGCGGAACTGACACTCAGCCACGGTGTCAGCCGGCAGACGGTCCGGCGCGCGATGCAGGACCTGGTCAGCGAGGGCCTGATCTACCGCGTCCCCGGTCGTGGGACCTTCCCTGCCCCGCAGGACAGCCGCTACCTGCAGCAGTTCGGCTCCGTCGACGACCTCATGAGCCTGTCGCTCGACACCGAGATGGAGATCATCGCGCCCCTCACCCGCCGGGTGGACCTCGCGGCCGCCGGCCGCCTGCGCCTGAACAACGACATCGTCAGCAGCGTCGCCTTCCGTCGCCTGCACGACGGACTGCCGTTGTGCTTCGTGCGCGTGAGCCTCCCGCCGGACATCGGACGGCTGCTCGACGACGTGCCGGCGCTGCACGAGGTGGGCGCCCTGAGCGGCTACACGATCTTGGGCCTGCTCGACGAGCGGCTCGAGTCCCCCGTGCTCGACGGGGAGCAGAGCATCAGCGTGGGGACGGTCCCTGGCGAAGCGGTCGACGCCCTCGGCACCGTCGACGGCGCGTCCGTGCTCCAGATCGACCGTGCCTACTCGAACGTCGCAGGACGAGCCGTCGAGCTCGCCGTCAACTGGTTCCACCCCGACCGCTACTCCTACCGGGTCCGGCTGCGTCGGTCCGAGGGCTGAGTAGGACCGGCGCCCGAGCCGGTGACCGCCCGGTCAGCGCTGGGAGAACGCGGTCTCGACCTCCGCTCTGCCAGCGCCACCGGCGAGCAGCAGGCTGAGCAGGACACGCGCCTTGCGGCCGTCGAGCGAGCCCGAGGGGACCAGTCCCCGTCCGATCAGGTCACGCTCGGAGCCCGGGAAGCCGTAGGTGTCACGGAGGACCTCTCCGCCGCCGGTCCTCGACGCAAGGACGACGGGCATCCGCTCCGCCAGGCGCTCGAGGGAGGACACCATCCCGGACGGTACGTGGCCGCCGCCGAGAGCCTCGACGACCGCCCCCGCGTAGCCGAGGGTCTCGAGCTGGTCGACGAGGCGCGCGTCGTCGCCGACGGCGACCGCGAGCAGCGCGACCGGCGGGACCGGCTCCGCCACACCCGTGATGGGCGGCAGGGCGACGGGCTGCAGAGGCGCCCTGACCCGTCCTTCGACGACCCACCCCAGCGGGCCGGCGGTAGTCGAGACGAAGGTGGAGGCGCTGGACGTGTGGGTTTTGCGGACGAACCGGGCGGCATGGATCTCGTCGTTCATGACGACGACGCACCCGAGGCCGGCCGCGGACTCGGACGCCGCCACCTGGACGGCCGCGAGCAGGTTCGCCGGACCGTCGGCGCCGGGCAGTGTCGGGTTCCGCATGGCGCCGGTGACCACGACGGGCCGGCGGTGCTGTACCAGGAGGTCCAGGGCGAAGGCGGTCTCCTCGATCGTGTCCGTGCCCTGCGTCACCACGACACCGGCCGATCCGCCGTCCAGCCGGGACCGCACCTCGACGGACAGCGCGACCAGGTCGCTCCAGACCAGATCGCCGGAGGCGCACTGGCGGAAGGTCTGCGCCTCGACGTCAGCGACGTCGGCGAGCTGCGGCACGGCGGCCACGAGGTCGCCTGCACCGAGCTTCGGGACGACACCCGCAGCGGCCCCACCCGGGTCCTGCGTCGAGGCGATGGTGCCGCCGAGGGACAGTACGGACACGCGACGTCTGACTTCCAGGCTCATGACCGCCGCTGCTCCGATCGCTCGATGTTCTGCAGGACGAAGAAGGACCGCTCCACAACGTCCGGATGCAGTCCGCGGAGGATGAGCACTAGCCGCGAGCCGGCGGGGACGGAGCCGGTCAGGTGCTGAGGTTCGTGCAGGACGTGCTGGACGCCGTTGACGGACACGGCGCCGACTCCCTCCACGTCGAGGACGCCCTTTACCCGCAGGACCCGTGGTCCGTGCCGGTGCAGCAGGAGCGTCAGCCAGACGGTGAACGCCTGCCAGTCCAGCGCCGCCGACGTCACGAGCTCCAGGGTGCGCACGTCCTCCAGGTGCGCAGCCTGCTGTCGTGCGGGAGCAGTCGCAGCACGGGCCGGCACGTCCGGGACGTGCTGCCGACCGACGAGTTCACCGGCAGCGGTCACGGATATCTGCGCCATGGGACTGAGCTGCCGCAGACGCGCGACGAGGTCCTGCGCCGCCTGCGCGCCAACCAGGTCCGCCTTGGTCACCAGGAGGTGGTCGGCCGCCAGCAGCTGTCGCCGAGCGACGTCGTGCTCCTCCAGCGTCGCCAGCCCCGTCAGCGCGTCGACCGTCACGCAGATCCGGGTGAGCTCGTAGTGGTGTCGCAGCACCGGGTCGTTGGCGAGCGTGAACGCGATCGGGCCCGGGTCCGACAGGCCGCTGGTCTCCACGACGACGTGGTGGGCAGCGCGCGTGGCACGCCGGTGCTCCGCGTCGAGCATCTGCCGGAGCACCACCGCCAGCTCCTCACGCCGACTGCAGCATGCACAGCCGCCCGAGATGACGGTCGGGGCGTCGCGCCCCTCGCCGAGCAGGACGTCGTCCACAGCTGTGTGGCCGAAGTCGTTGACCACCACGGCGGGGCCGGCGGGGCCGGTGCGCTGGAGCTCGGCTCGCAGCAGCGTGGTCTTGCCGGATCCCAGGAATCCGCTCAGGAGGATGACGCCGCGGCGACCACCGGCGACAGCCCCCGACTCGGGCTCGGACTCGGGGAGCAGCAGTGTCACGTCTCGCGCCGCCTGCGCGCCTCGAGCAGGTCGAGCAGGTCGGGGGCGAGCGGATCGAGCGGACGCGTCCCCAGCCTGTCGGCCGCTTCCCAGACGGCCGGCAGCCCCTTGGCCACCACGGACGCGCCGGTGCTGTTCGAGACGACGACGGCACGTCCCGGGCCGGGGGTCTTCACCTTGACCCCCATTGGGCTGAGCAGCTCGGTCAGGATGCTCGCGCGCCGGTAGCGGCCCCGGGCGGCCGCCTGCGCCGCGTCACCACCCGACAGGACGACGTCTGACCAGTGGCCCTCGTCCGCGAGCTCGTAGCAGAGCACGCACATGCGATGATCGCTCCTTCGTGGCAGCGTCCGGCCAGGGACCGGGACGGGTCGTCTGCCCGTCCCGGTCCCTGCGCTCAGGACTGCGGCATGAATGGGCTGCCGTCCGGCCCCGGGAAGGCGTAACGGGTGCGGAAGTCGTCGGCGGCGCCCTCCATCGTGGTCCAGCTGACGCCCTCATGACCGTTGATGTACTCGATGAGCCGCTCGAGCATGAGCAGCACCTGCGGACGGCCGCAGACGTCGGGGTGGATGGTGAAGGCGTACAGGCCGTAGTCCATCTCGCGGTACACCCAGTCGAACTGGTCCCGCCACCACTGCTCGACGTCACGGGGGTTGACCCAGCCAGCACTGTTCGGCGCTCCCTTGATGAACATCATCGGGGGCAGGTCGTCCATGTACCAGTTGGCGCCGATCTCGACCAGGTCGATGACCTCGCCGCGCTGGAGGGGCTTCATCCAGGAGCTGGCTTCCTGGCTGTAGTCGATCTTCGTCCAGCTGTCCCCGACACGGGCGTAGAAGGGCAGGAAGTCGTGGAAGCCCTGGCTGTGGTCGTACGTGAAGCCGTACTTCTTGAGCAGCGACGGTGTCACCGAGGACATCTCCCACCACGGAGCGACGTAGCCACGGGGGCGCTGGCCGCTGACCTTCTCGATGAGCTCCACGCAGTGCGCGAGGACGTCCTCCTCCTGCTTCGGGGTCATCGCTATCGGATTCTCGTGCGAGTAGCCGTGCGCACCGATCTCGTGCCCGGCGTCGACGATCATCTTGACCTGGTCCGGGAACGTCTCGATCGAGTGGCCGGGGATGAACCAGCTCGCGGGCAGGTCGTACCTCTGGAAGAGCTTGAGCAGACGCGGCGTGCCGATCTCGCCCGAGAACATGCCCCGCTGGATGTCGGAGGGCGAGTCCTCACCACCGTACGACCCCAGCCATCCGCCTACGGCGTCGATGTCGACGCCGAAAACGCACCTGATGTCCTTAGCCATTGCTCTCCTCATCTGGTTCATCCCGCCCTCGAGCGGGATCTGTGGAGGCACGTCGTCTCCGTACGTGCCCGTCGGTACTCAGCCCCGCAGCCGCGGCAGCTCGTCCAGGTACCCCATCACGTCCTCCGCGGTCATCGCGTCGGCGTACTTGGCCGTCATGTCGAACAGGTTGGCCTCGTGCGGGCCGACCGCCCGGTCGGCACAGCAGTCGGTCACCACGAACGTGTCGTATCCGTGCTGGACCGCGTCGACCACGCTGGCGCGCACGCAGCCGGACGTGCTGGCGCCGAGCGTCAGGACGGTGTCGATCCGCCGGGAGGTCAGCATCGCGTGCAGGGACGTCCCAAAGAAGGCCGAGGCGCCGCCCTTGACCACGACAGGCTCGTCCGGGCGTCGACCGAGCCTCGGGTCCAGCTCGACCCATCGGCTGCCCACCTCCAAGCCGGCCAGGGAGGGAGCCTTGCGCACCCATGCCGTCGCGCCGCGTGTCCCCTCGTCGAAGGCGATCGTCGTGAACACGACCATCACGTCTCGGCGACGGGCCACCTCGAGGAGTGCGGCGGTGCGGTTGACGACCGCGTCGGCATCGCACCCCAGCGGCGACGTCGGGTCGGTGAAGCCCACGCTGAGGTCGACAACCAGCAGGGCGGGTCGTCGGCCGAGGAAGAAGCCGCCCGTGAAGCCGGCTCGGCGGTAGACCTCCTGCGCTCCGGCGCTCGACGCGGAGGTCATGGCATCACGTCACCGCTGTTCGGCCCCAGCGTCTGCCCCACGTACAGGTTCCCCCCGGGGTCGCTGGCGAGCAGCACGGCCGTCGGCGCGACCTCGGCCGGCAATCCGAAGCGGCCCAGCGGCAGCTCCTGCTGCTTGGCCGCCTTCCAGTCCTCGCTGATGCCTTCCACCATGGGGGTCATCACGGGTCCCGGGGCGATGGCGTTCACGAGCACACCATGAGGGGCCACTTCGAGGGCCAGTGCCTTGGTCAGCCCCAGCACGCCCGCCTTCGCCGCGCTGTAGTGGGTAAGGCCACGCCCACCCTTGATACCCAGTTGCGAGGCGATGTTGATGACGCGCCCCCACCGCCGCTCGACCATGCCCGACACCACGGCGCGGCAGCAGGTGAAGACCCCTGTCAGGTCGACGTCGATGGTGTCCTGCCACTGCTGCGCCGACATCTCCACCAGCGGCGACTCGGTCAGGATCCCTGCTGCGTTGACGAGCACGTCGATCGGCCCGACGTCGGCAGAGGCATAGGCGACGACGTCCTCCACCGATCCGGCGTCGCGGACGTCCAGCGCATGACCACCGACGGCCCCGATCTCCTGGGCGACAGCCGCGGTCCGGTGCGGGTCGCGGTCCCCGATCACCGTCCGCGCGCCCTGCTGGACGTAGGCCTCCGCGATCGCGCGCCCGATCCCGCTCGCACCGCCGACGACGAGGGCGACCCGGCCGGACAGCGCGCCCCCACCGGGGTGCGTCATGCCGGCATCGCCACGGTCAGACCTCCGTCGACGACCAGGGACTGCCCCGTGATGTAGGCGGCGTCGTCGGAGGTGAGGAACCGGACGGCACTCGCCACCTCCTCGGGTCGACCCACCCGCCCCCAGGGGATGGACTCGCCGGCTCGGCGGAGCCCTTCGGGCCCGAGCGAGTTGACCGGGTCGGAGGACTGCGGCGTCTCGATCAGGCCAGGGATCAGGGCGTTGACACGGATGCCCCGCGGCGCCAGCTCGACGGCCAGGCTGCGGCACAGGCCGAGGACCCCCGCCTTCGCTGCCGAGTAGTGGGCGTGATCACCCCAGCCGTAGACGCCCCCGGCGATGGAGGAGACGGCGACCATGCTGCCCGGTCCTGCCATGCGTGCCGCGGCGGACCGGAAGGTGCGCAGCACACCGGTGAGATCGACGCTGAGCATGTCGCCCCACGCCTCGTCGGTGAGCTCAGCGAGGGACGCCTTGCGCAGGATGCCGGCGTTGGCAACGGCCACGTCGAGCCGTCCCCACTCGTCGAGCGCTCGTTGCGCGAAGGCCTCCGTTTGCTCGGCGTCCCGCACGTCGACCTCGTGGACCACGCACCGGCCGCCAGCCTCCTGCACCAGCACTGCCGTCTCCTGCGGGTCGTGCGGGTCACCGGGGAAGGTCCCGACGACGCTGGCCACGCCCTCCTGGGCGTACGCCACGGCGAGCGCACGGCCGATGCCGCTCGCGGCTCCAGTGATGACAGCGACGCGGTGCTCGGTCACGACACGTGCGCGCCGTGCGAGCCGGGCGGGACGAGCTCGGTGTCGACCGCTTCTAGGGCCGTCACCTGCTGGGCCGCGAACATTACGAGACCGGACACGAGCGTCCCGATGACACCGACGTAGAGGGCGGTCGCGTTCCAGGAGACACCGGCGGCGAGCAGCGACGTGATGATCAGGCCGCCGACGATGGCACCGGGCTGGCTCATGGCGCCCAGGAAGGACGCGCCGGTGGCCCGGCAGTCCGTCCGGTAGGCCTCCCCCATGAAGAAGAGCAGGGCCGCGTACGGGCCCACGAGGAAGAACAGCCCGATCGAGTAGAGCGCCACGACGGCGGCGTCGCTCTCCGCCAGCAGCAGCATGGCCGCGAAGGTGGCCGCCGAGACGAGCCAGCCCACGCCGATGACGTTGCGACGACCGAACCGGTCGCCGGCCCAGCCGTGGAACAGGTAGCCGACGAAGGCGACCAGGTTGATGATGACGAACATGACGAGGGCGTCGGCGAAGTCCACGTCCTTGCCCTCGGTGAGCACTGTCGTGCCCAGGATCGAGAAGGTGGTGATGCCGAACCAGTTCGTGATCCAGGCCAGGCTCAGCACCAGCGTGTTGCGACGCTGCGACGCTTCGAAGATCTCCACCAGTGGCGTGGCGCGGGTCAGGTCGAGCCCGTAGGTCTTCGCCAGCTTCCCGGCTTCCTCCGTGTTGCCCTCCTTCTGCAGCCGACGCAGCTTGTCCTGGATCTCGAACTGCGGCGTCTCCTTCAGGGTGCGGCGCAGCAGCAGGATGATGATGGCCGGGAAAGTCGCCAGGAGGAAGACGCCGCGCCACCCGACGAGCGGCAGGAACATGGCGGAGAACCCGGCAGCGGCAAGGACGCCCAGCGGCCAGCCGCCCTGCACGATGCTTAGATGAACCCGCGCCGCTTCTTGATCGCGCTGTCCTCGCTGACGGCGTAGAGCTCGTTCAGGTAGGTGGTGTTCACGCCCTGCTCGGCCAGACCCAGTCCGGCGATGCTCCGAATGCCGACGAGGTAGGCGGCGTTCATGGTCAGCGCCGTCAGACCCGAGGCGATGGCCGTGCCCGACACCGTCAGGAGCATGCCCTTGCGTCGCCCGATCCTGTCCACGATCGGGCCCACGGCAAGCACGACGATCGCGGTGCCGACGGCGATGGCCGTGTTCACGCCGGTGGCGGTCGCGTTCGACCAGCCAAAGTCCTCAGCGATGACCGGCAGCAGGGTGCCGAACAAGATGAAGTCGTAGACGGCGAAGATCCAGGCCAGCAGGGCGAAGAGCGTCCCCTTGCGGGTCTCGCGGATGGAGACCACGTGCTTGCGCCACGGGGACGTGGCCGGACTCTCGAGGGCCGGATCGCTCGTGGACATGGGTTGCCTTCCTCGTGGCTCGGACGGCGAGGCGCCGGACGTCGTGGGACATCGAGTTCGCGTGACAGGAGCGGTGTGCGAGTGCGATCCAGGGTCGGTGCGGCGGACCACCGCCATGTCATAGATCGGATTTGGCCGTCCTAGGCCCCGAATGGCCACACTGAAACGTGGCGTGGAGCACATGTCAAGCATCCGTTCGCCCGAACTGTCGGCCCGGTGGCTACCGTGCTTGCGCTGAGTGACGGGCCGTGGCGGCGCGGCAGGTGCCGCAGGAGGAAGGCCCCGAATGCTCCAGGGGGTTGCGTAGCAGACTCCGGTCCGTATATTGGCCGTACGTTTTCGTCGGCAAGTGTGCTCCAACCGTGACCCCCGATGTCCGCGTACGCGCCCGTCCCACGACTGCACGGACATCGCCGGCTCACGGTCGTCGCCCTGCGCACCGCAGCCGCGGAACACCGGCCACGCCTCGTCCCGCCCGTCTCGTCCGTGCGCCCCTGGAGGTCCCGTGCCCCCCCGCTGTCGAGCTGGCCCGCTGGGCCACCGAGCTCGTCCCCACGGACGAGGACCTCGCGCTGGCCGACCGGTCGCTGGTCGACACCCTGGCCGTGACCGTCGGCGCGCGCCGCTCGCCGCTCGTGCCGGTGGTCGCCGAGCTGCCGGAGGCCGCGCGCTGGGCCGCGCTCGGCCACGTTCTCGACTTCGACGACCTCCACATGGAGAGCACCGCCCACATCAGCGTGGTCTGCGTGCCGGCGGCGCTCGCCTCGGGAGGGGGTGCGCGCGCCTACCTGGCCGGCGCCGGGGTCATGGCGCGCCTCGGCACGGCGCTGGGCTGGCCCCACTACTCGGCCGGCTGGCACGCGACCTGCACCTCCGGTGCAC
>JALYMT010000149.1 GCA_030773555.1 Actinomycetota bacterium
TGAGCGCCGCATCGGCTTGCGCTCGAGGCGAGGGCGGGCGGTCCCGCCAGGCGTAGCAGCCCGAGGTTGACACGCCCAGCACCCGGCAGGCTCCCGCCACGTCGATGCCGTCGGCGGCGAGCTCGCCGACCACCGGATAGCTCATTTCGGGAGGACGTTCTCCCGGGCGAAGTAGGCACTGGCCCGCTTGAGGATCTCCAGCTCCATCTCCAGGACCCGGTTGCGCCGGCGCAGCTCGGCCAGCTCCCGGCGCTCCTCGCTCGTGAGGCCCTCCCGCGAGCCCTCGTCGATGTCGGCCTGGCGCAGCCACCGGCGCAGCCACGACTCCGCAATTCCCAGATCGGAGGCGATCTTCGCGATCGGCTGCTCCCGGCGGCGGGCCAACTCCACCGCCCGGCGGCGGAACTCCGGGAGCTTGGCAGCAGGCATTGCAGAACTCCTCTCCGAGGCGATCCTCACCTCGAGGCAGGTGTCCGGGAAACCGGGGACACTCCAGACCGGGACAACCTCCAATAGTCCCGGCCGTAGCAGCGGCAGTGTTGTCGGTGGGGTCGTTACACCCCGCGGATGGGTGCGGCCTGTTTGCGGGCGGAGCGGCTCGACCAGGTCAGCGCCTCGGTGGTCTCGCTGAGCAGTTGCGCGACGCCGGTGGCGCTCATGACCGCGAGGTACACCCGGGTGGGCCGGGGGGCCAGGTGCAGCCCGTAGACCAGCCCCGCGGCGATCCAAGTGCCTGCGCACACCGGGCAGGACACCAGCTCCCCGAGAGTCCAGCGCCAGCCCTCCCCCGCGGCGACGACCGCCTCCCCGGCGCCGCTGCCGTCCGGAACGGTCTCGGTGACCGGCTCACGCAGTGGGGCGGCGACCCGCTCGTAGGCCACCAGCCGCCCGCTGCGGTAGGTGGCCAGCCCCAGCATGACCAGGTCGAACGGCGCGACCTGCACCTGCTCGTCGCGCCGCTGCAGCAGCGCGGAGAACGCGCCCAGCCCGCCCAGGAAGATCCCCGCCAGGGTCACCTTGGTGGTCCGCTCACTCGCCGGCACGAGCTGCTCCCGTCTGCAGGAAGTCGAGTCTGGGAAACGCGGAGCGGGGACCTTCGCCCGGCCGCCGGCTCCGTGGGCTCCACCGGCTCCCGGCCGGACCGAGGCCGCCGGTCACCCGGATCGGCGCGCTCATGTGAGGGGCTGCCCGCCGGTGACGCCCAGAACCTCGGCGGTGACGTAGCTGGATTCCTGGGAGGCGAAGAAGACGTAGGCCGCGGCCAGCTCCGCGGGCTGGCCCGCCCGGCCCAACGGAGTCGTCTGACCGAAGCTCTCGACCTTCTCCTGCGGCATGGTCGCCGGAATCAGCGGCGTCCAGATCGGGCCCGGGGCCACCGAGTTCACCCGGATGCCCCGCTCGGCGAGCATCTGCCCCAGGCCCTTGGTGAAGTTGACGATGCCTGCCTTGGTGGTGGCGTAGTCCAGCAGCGGCGGGGAGGGCTGGAAGGCCTGAATCGAGGAGGTGTTGATGATGCTCGACCCGGGGGGCATGTGCGGCAGCGCCTTCTTGCACAGCCAGAACATCGCGTACAGGTTCGTCTTTAGCACCCGGTCGAACTGCTCGGTGCTGATGTCCTCAATCCCGGCGGGCTGGGCCATCTGATACGCGGCGTTGTTCACCAGCACGTCGATGCGGCCGAAGGCCCCCACCGCCCGGTCCACCACTTGCTGGCACTGCTCCTCCTCGCGCAGATCCCCCGGCACGGTCACCGCCTGTCCTCCCGCGTCCTTGACCAGACGGGCGGTCTCCTGCGCGTCCTCCTCCTCCTCCGGCAGGTAGGAGATCAGTACGTCGGCGCCCTCGCGGGCGAACGCGAGCGCGACCGCGCGGCCGATGCCGGAGTCCCCTCCGGTGATCACGGTCTTCTTGCCCTCCAGCCGGCCGCTGCCCCGGTAGGACTTCTCGCCGTGGTCAGGCTGCTCGCTCATCGACCGGGTCAAGCCGGGGTGCTCGATCTGCTCGCCCCCCGTATCGGGCTGGGGATACTGCTCGGTGGGGTTTTGCGGGCTGTACTGGTCCTCGGGCATGCCCGATGTCCTCACTTTCTTCACGGTCCTTGTCGGTTCAGCATCATCGTCGAGTAGCTGGCAGGCCAGCCACCGACTTCCCCGGGGTGGGTGGTCGAGCTGGCAACCAGCGGAACGGGGTTGCGTGTCCTGCCGCCCCCGTTCGTGCGGCGCCACGGGCACGTGCCGCCGGGTTGGCGTCCGTGTGCGTACCCTGTCGCGCAGATCCCGACGCGCGTGGCGGGTTCACACGCTCCTCGCGTTGCTGGCCAGCCACTGGGTGGGTGTGGCCACTACGGCGACGGTGCAGGGCAGGCTCACCAAGAGATGCTCGACGAGATGACCGAGGAACGGTTGACCGGGCAGCACTGAGCGCAGCTCGGTGCCGAGGACGACGAGTCGGCGTCGAGCTCACTCGCCGCGGCGAGGGTCTCCTGCGCGGGGTCGTCGCCCTGGCGGGTCAGCAGACGGGGTGCGGCGCCGAGGCGTCGGGCAAGGATCTCCGCATCACGTAGCACCTGCTGCTGGACCAGCCGGCCGCGGCTCTGGCGCGGGGCTAGGGTGCGCCGACCGCCGCTGTCCCTGCCGCCCACTGCCAGGGCGGGCTCGCGGTCGGGCTCGACGTGCAGCAGCCAGAGTTTGCTGTCCTGATGCGCGCACAGGCTCGCCCCGATCTCCTGGGAGAGCCGGTTGGGCACGGTGCCGATGACCGGGACGAGGACGCGGGTAAAACCCGAGGCGACCTGCACCTTGGCCTGTTGGCCTTCGCGCACCACGACCATCGGCACGGAAGTGCGCGAGAGCAACTCGTCGGTCAGCGACGAGGTCACCACGCCGTCGGAGTGGCCCTCCCCGGCGCCCATGGCGGCGGCACCGTAGCCGAGCTTCAGGTGCTCGATCACCGCGGCCACCGGCTCCCCCGAAGCCAAGACCTCGACCTCGACGGGACGGGACGGTGTTGGATCACCGCGGCGACTTGCTCCGCCTCGACAGTGCCGCCGGTCCCGACCGCGAGGACCGTGGCCTCCGGGCCGGCTGGCCACGCGTCATCGAGAATCCGGGCGGCCAAGACAGAGCCTTCACCGACCTGCACGGGCAGCAGGATCCGCTCGGAGTGGACCAGCAGGTTCGAGCTGGGCGTCTCCTCGCGCGCGAGCCGCCGCTGCTCGGCCTCGGTGCCCCGCCAGCGGCCCGCGACTGCCCGCAGCAGCGGCGGAGCGGCCATTGAGGTGGCCATGGCCATCAACACGATGATCGTGTAGCTAGCCTGGTTCAGCACCCCCAGGGAGAGCCCCACCGTGGCGATCACGATCTCCAGCGCTCCCCGCGCGTTCAGACCCAGACCCAGCGCCACGGCCTCCTGACGGACTAGCCGAGCGAGGCGCCCAACAGGTAGGCCCCGGCCAGCTTGGCCAGGGAGGCGACCAGCAGCACGACAACCGCCCACAGCAGCACGCTCGGATCGGCGAGCAGGCCCAGATCGACCCGTAGCCCGGCGGTGGCGAAGAACAGTGGCGCGAACACGCCGAGGGTGACGCTCTCCAGCGCCGGCAGCACCCGCGCGTCTTGAAACTTCGACCGGCCCATGACGATGCCGGCGATGAACGCGCCCAGCACGGCTCCCACGCCGATAGCCGGGGTCACCGCAGCGGCCCAGCGCCCCTACCAGCGTGACGGCCACCGCGCCCCCCACGCGGGCCTCCCTCGCCCTGCTCCGCCGCAGCGCCCGATCCGCGGCGCGCTACCCAACGGTGAACGCGAACGCCAGAAACGCCGTCATACCCCCGATGGTGACCAGCAGATCCGTCATCGCGACGGATCCGCGCGCCAAGCTCGCGATCACTCCCAGCGCGAGCCAGCCGGCGAGGTCGTTAGCCATGGCAGCGGCGATGGCGAGCTGACCGAACGTACGGCGAGTCAACGCGAGCTCGCTGAGGATCTTGGCGATCACCGGGAGGGAGGAGATGCTCAACGCCGCTCCAAGGAACAGCGCGAACACGTAGCGCTCGCCTCCCTCCCCCAGGAAGGTTCCGGGAAGCACGAGCCCAGTGCCGATGCCCAGCACGAACGGCACGATCAGGCTGCCGGTCGCCACCGCGGCCGCAGCCCGCCCCAACTGCTTGATCAACGCCAGGTCGGTCTCGAAACCCGTGATGATCAAAGCATCCCCGACTGCACCCGGTCCGGAGGAAACAGCCACTCCGCGCCGGCCGGCCCCACCCGCGCGAACACCGACGGTCCCAGCAGCAGCCCCGCGCTCAACTCCCCGATCACCGCCGGCTGCCCGATCCGGCGCATCAGCGATCCCAGCGCCCGGCCAACCAGCTCGGATCCGCCGCCTCACAATGCCCACACCATCCGGGATCCCCACCCGCGCATCGCTGCGTGAGGACTGCTGGCGGTTCGGCGACGAGGTCCCCCGCCTCGCCCATCCGAGGGGCGCCGGTTGGCGGTCAGCCGCTCGCCGGCCCCTACGTGAGCGCTCGCCGTCGGCGCCGCTCTCGCCGCGCCGGCGATCCGCCGCCGAGCCGCCTGACCTCAGGCGCCGCCCCTTCACCGCTCCGCCCCGGCTCCGCGGCCTACCGACGTGTTCTCCACGTCGGTGAGAAAGTCCAGGATCACCTCGGCGACCTGCTCGGGCGCGTCGGAGACCACCGCATGGCCCAGCCCGGGCAGCCGGCGCAGCCGGGCGTCGGGAAGCAGGAACAGGAACCGGTCCGGCTGGCCAGGGACGAGCACGTCCAGCCCGCCCTGCCGGGCAGGTCAACGAGCGGCAGCAAGGCCTGCGCGACGAGATGCTTGGTGAGGAACAGCCCCACCAGGTAGCCCTGCTCGAGCGGGGTGCCGGTGCCTTGGGGGCGATCGCCACCACCGACCGGGCCCGGCCGCGGCGAGCCAGCTCCAGCCCGACCCGCCCACCCACCGAGTAGCCGGCCACATGCGGAAGAGCCACCCCCAGCCGGTCCAGCTCGCCCGCCACCGCCTCGGCGAACGCCCCCGAGGTCGGCAGGACCCCGTCGGGCAGCGGCGGGGCGGCGCCGAAGCCGGGCAGGTCCAGCAGGAACACCTCGTAC
>JALYMT010000150.1 GCA_030773555.1 Actinomycetota bacterium
GTGCCGGCGCTGGCCACGGCGGTCACCGAGGCGGCCGGCCTGCGGCTGGGCGGGGTCATGGCTGTCGCCCCTCGAGGTGGCGATCCGGGCGCGGCGTTCGCCCGCCTGGTCGCGCTCGGTCGGACGCTGCGCGGCGCGCATCCCGACGCCGACGTGGTCTCCGCGGGCATGAGCGGTGACCTCGAGCAGGCCGTCGCCGCCGGGGCGACACATGTCCGGGTCGGGTCGGCCATTCTCGGCGCCCGACCGCCCACCGAGTAACGTGCGCGGCGCGGCGCCGGCGGCGCCTCGTCCCCCATCGACACCTAGCAGCGAAGCGATCCGCACGACACTTGACCGGAGGGTTGCCGGGCCATGGCCGGAGCGATGCGAAAGATGGCGGTGTACCTCGGACTCGTCGAGGACGACCGGTACGACGAGTACGAGTACGAGGACGAGCGGCGCAGCGGCCGCGGGCCCGAGCGCGTCGGGGGGCCCGACCGGGTCGATGCCCGCGGCGACCAGCGGGCGCGACCGGGCGCGGCGCGCGAGGAGCAGCTGCGCGAGCATCAGCGCGCAGGGGCCACGGTGGCGACCATGACCGATCGGCGGGCGCCCGTCGTGGCGCTGCCCGGCGCCTCGGCGCCGTCGCCGGCGGACCTGACCCGCATCACCACGATCCATCCCCGCACCTACAACGAGGCCAAGACGATCGGCGAGTGCTTCCGGGGAGGCACACCCGTGATCATGAACCTCACGGAGATGGAGGACGCCGACGCCAAGCGCCTGGTGGACTTCGCCGCCGGGCTGGTGTTCGGATGTCACGGCACCATCGAACGGGTCACCAACAAGGTCTTCCTGCTCTCGCCGGCCAACGTCACGGTGACCGCCGAGGACAAGGCGCGCATGGCCGAGAGCGGCTTCTTCAACCAAAGCTGAGAGGCACTGCGCTTGTCGCCGGTCGGTTCGATCCTCTACCTCATCCTCTGGATCTTCTTCGTCCTGCTCATCGCCCGGCTCGTCCTCGACTACGTGCAGATGTTCGCGCGGTCGTGGCGGCCGCGTGGGGTGCTGCTGGTCGTCGCGGAGGCGACCTACACCGTCACCGACCCGCCACTGCGGGCGCTTCGGCGCGTCATCCCGCCCCTGCGACTGGGCGGCATCGCGCTCGATTTGTCCTTTATCGTCCTGATTCTGGCGGTGCAGGTCGCCCTGCGACTGGTCGTGAGTTACCTCTGATCCGCCGTCGGCATGACAGGCTGGGGTCAGTCAGGTCGGGCCGGTAGCGGATTCCCGCCCGCAGCGGGAGTACGGAGGAAACGCATGGCGCTCACGCCGAAAGACGTGGCCAACAAGCAGTTCAGCAGCTCTCGGCTGGGTCAGCGCGGCTACGCGGAGCCCGAGGTCGACGAGTTTCTCGACCAGGTCGAGGCCGAGCTGACCCGCCTGCTCCGGGACAACGACGAGCTGCGGGCCCGGCTGCAGCAGCAGGCCAAAGCCCCCGCGGTGGCCCCCGCGGAGCGCTCCCAGGCTCCGGCGGAGCCCCCGGAGAGCCGGGCGACGGGCCTCCTCGCCCTGGCGCAGCGGACCGCCGACGAGCATCTGAGCGGCGCGCGCGCCGAGGCCGAGCAGCTGGTGGCGGCGGCCCGGGCGCGGGCCGAGGAGCTGCGCCGCGAGGCCGACGCGAAGTACCGCGAGATCCTCGATGCGCTGCAGGTCAAGCGGGCCGAGCTCGAGCAGCAGGTGCAGGACCTGCGGGCGTTCGAGCGGGAGCACCGCAACCGGGTTCGCTCCTACCTGCAGAACCAGCTGCGGGCGGTGGAGGCCCCCGTCGGCGAGGGGGCCACGGACACGGTCGACCTGCGCCGCCCCGCCCCGTCCCCGTCGGACAACGGGCGCGCATCCGGCAGCGAGGCGCCCAAGCGCGGGAGCTGACCGCCCGCGTCAGGCGCGGCGCAGCCAGAAGCGCAGCCCGAGCTCCGCGTCGCCCTGCTCGGGCAGGTCGCGCTCGGGGCTGCCGTTGCAAGAGCCGTCGGGGGATCCCTCGACGAAGGCGGTGGCGAGCACCTCCTCGGCCACCAGCCCCGCCTGCTCGCGCAGGGCCTGGGCCAGCGGTCCCGCCGGGTCGGCGGCCTGCCACCACAGGGTGATCCGGTCACTGACGTCGAGCCCGCCGGTCTTGCGTGCCTCCTGGACCAGGCGCACGGCCTCGCGGGCGAGACCTGCCCGGCGCAGCTCCGGGGTGATGTCGAGGTCGAGGGCCACCGTCTCGCCGCCAGCGGCGGCGACCGCCCAGCCCTCGCGGGGAGTCTCGGTCACCACCACCTCGTCGGGGTGGACGGCGACGTCGTCGCCG
>JALYMT010000151.1 GCA_030773555.1 Actinomycetota bacterium
GGCCCGCGGGCGGCGCGGCGCCGCTCGATCAGCCCGTCGACGATGGCGCGCAGCTCACGCTCGGCGGCGCGCCCGCGCAGGTTCGCCGGCGTCGGCCAGGTACGGGGGACGATCCCGGACGTCGTGACCCGCCCGGTGAGATACGTGTTGGCCCGGTCGAAGGCCGGCTGCAGCCGCGGCAGGACGTCGTCGAGGTCGGTGCCGAAGAGCACGCGGCCGATGGCCCGCAGCGTGTAGGCGACGCTCAGCGCGTGCACGTCGGCGACCGCCTCCCGGGCGTCCTGCCAGCGGTCGCGCATGCGGGCGGCCTCCTCGACGAGCACCGGCGAGTGGTCGCCCTCGAGGCGGCGGGGGGTGAACAGCGGTGCGACGAGCCGCCGCTGCCGCTGCCAGCGCTCGTCCTGGCTGGTCAGCAGGCTGTCGCCGAAGAACGCGGACGTCTCCTCCCACGGGCGGCTGTCCTTGCGGTAGCCCGCGGCGGCTTCGGCCAGCAGGCGGCTGGCACCGTCGGGGCGGAAGATGCCGTACGACCGGACGGGCACGCCGGGCGGGAACCGGAAGCGCACCACCGGACCCAGCTCGCTCGCCCGCAGCAGGGTGCCGAGCAGGTCGTCCCGGAAGTCGGCGAGGGCGCCCAGCAGGGGCGCACCCCGATGCACAGGCGCTACCCCGGTCACCTCGCGCAGTCTGCCATCGCCTCGCCCGCGACGGCACGGGCCCGCCCGGACGAGGCGTCAGGATGGGGGGATGAGCGTGCGCCCCGCCCGGCCCGAGGACGTGCCCGCGATCCTGGCGATGGTCCGTCAGCTCGCGGAGTACGAGCGCGCAGCCGCCGAGGTGCAGGCCAACGAGGAGCAGCTGGCGGCCGCGCTGTTCGCCGACCGTCCGGCGCTGTTCGGTCACGTCGCCGAGGACGAGGCCGGCGGAGTCGTCGGCTTCGCCCTGTGGTTCCTCAATTTCTCCACCTGGCTGGGCCGGCACGGGATCTATCTCGAGGACCTGTACGTCCGGCCGGCCGCCCGGGGCCAGGGGCACGGACGCGCCCTGCTCTCGGAGCTCGCCCGGATCGCCGTGCAGCGCGGATACGGCCGACTGGAGTGGTGGGTGCTCGACTGGAACGAGCCCGCCCTCTCCTTCTACCGCTCCCTGGCGGCCGTGCCGATGGACGAGTGGACGGTGCACCGGGTGACCGGAAACGCGCTGCGGACCCTGGCCGAGCCCTGAGGGGCTGCCGGGGGGCATCGCGGGCGGGCCGCCCCGGCCGGCAGGGCGAGCAGGTACCGTTTCCGCGGCAGGTCGGGATTCGTCGGCTGCCCTGGCGGCACGAGAGGACACGGGTGAGCGAGGGCGCGATGACGGCGGGACGAGCGGAGGCGG
Organism: Actinomycetota bacterium; assembly: GCA_030773555.1. Classification (GTDB taxonomy): domain Bacteria; phylum Actinomycetota; class Actinomycetes; order JALYMT01; family JALYMT01; genus JALYMT01. Next base: position 1,378 of record JALYMT010000151.1, read on the forward strand.
CCGCCGACGTCGTCGACGTCGTCGACATCCGGTTGCCCGCCTCGAGCGCCTATCTGTCCGTGCTGCGCACCGCGACCGCTGGCCTGGCCGCCCGGCTCGACTTCACCCTCGACGAGATCGAGGACCTGCGGATCGCCGTCGACGAGGCCTGCGCGATGCTGCTGCCCCAGGCCGGCCCGGAGGGGTCGCTGGAGTGCCGCTTCGAGCTGGCCGAGTCGGCGCTGCGGGTGACCGTCGCCGTCCCTTCCCCGGGAGCCGCCCTGCCGGCGCGCGACACCTTCGCCTGGACGGTGCTGACGGCGCTGGCCGGTGACGTCGACGCCGGCGCCGCCGACGGCCAGGTCTACATCTCCCTGTTCAAGCGCCGGGCGCTGCCGAAGGTGGCCGCCGGGCACGGGCCGACGCGGGACGCTGACGCATGAGTGACACCTCTCCTGCCGAGGGCGCACTGCCCGCGGCCGGCGGACCCAGCGCCGCGCTCACCCTGAACGGGGTGCCGGTCGACCCGGGCGCCGCGCGCGTGCCCGCCCAGACCGGGGGGACGAGCGTCGGCAACGTCGACCGGGAGCGCACCCGCGCGCTGTTCGCCCGGCTCACGGTGCTGCCGGCCGACGACGCCGCCCGCGGTGGGGTGCGCGACGCGCTCGTCGAGCAGCACCTGCCCCTGGTCGAGCATCTCGCCCGCCGCTTCCGCAACCGCGGGGAGCCCTACGACGACCTCGTGCAGGTCGCCACGATCGGACTGATCAAGTCGGTCGACCGGTTCGACCCCCAGCGTGGCGTCGAGTTCTCGACGTACGCGACGCCCACGATCGTCGGCGAGATCAAGCGGCACTTCCGCGACAAGGGCTGGGCCGTACGCGTGCCGCGGCGGCTGCAGGAGCTGCGGCTCTCGCTGACCTCGGCGACCAGCGAGCTCTCCCAGCGCAACGGCCGGGCTCCCACGGTGCAGGAGCTCGCCGGCCACCTCGGCCTCAGCGAGGAGGAGATCCTCGAGGGGCTGGAGTCGGCCAACGCCTACAGCACCCTCTCCCTCGACGCGGGCGACCAGGGCGGCGACGACGACTCGGTGGCGGTCGTCGACACCCTCGGCGTCGACGACGAGGGCCTCGAGGGCGTGGAGTACCGCGAGTCGCTCAAGCCCATGCTGGAGCAGCTGCCGGCGCGGGAGAAGCGCATCCTGCTGCTCCGCTTCTTCCGGAACATGACCCAGTCCGAGATCGCCGCCGAGGTCGGCATCTCGCAGATGCACGTGTCGCGCCTGCTCGCCCGCACCCTGGCGCAGCTGCGCGAGGGCCTGCTCGTCGACGAGTAGCTCAGTCCTGCAGGGCGGCGCCGACCGCCGGCAGAAGCAGCAGCACCAGGGCCGCCAGCGCCCAGGCGAGCAGGGCCGCACCGAGGACGACCTGCTCGCCCTGCAGCGGGGTGGCGGCCACGGGCAGGACCAGCAGCTGCGCCAGCAGGGCTGGGGCGCGCGCCCACCGCCGGGCCCGCCCCAGCCCTCGGGCCACGAGCAGCAGCGCCAGGCCGGCGAGCAGGGCCAGCGCGGCCGAGACCAGCGCCCCGCGCTGCTCGCTCGCCCGGCCGACCGCGACGCCCACCAGGTAGTAGGCGGCGATGCCGAGCAGGCCGGCGCCCTGCAGGGCGACGAGGAGCGCGGCCGCGGGCAGGGCCCGGCTCGACTTCGCGCCGGCGGCCACGGCGGGAACCCTAACCGCTGGACCGAGCCGCCGTACGGGCGAAGATCGACCAGGGCCGGGATCACGGCCGGGGCCGTCACTAGGCTGCCCGCCATGCGCGCCCTCCTCGTCGTCAACCCGGCGGCCACGGCGACCTCGGCCCGCACCCGCGACGTGCTCGCCCGGGCCCTGGGCAGCCGGCTCAAGGTCGACGTGGCCGAGACCCGCCACCGGGGGCACGCCTGCGAGCTGGCCCGGCAGGCCCGGCGCGACGACTTCGAGGTGGTGCTCGCGCTCGGCGGCGACGGCACCGTCAACGAGGTGGTCAACGGGCTGCTGGCGGCCGGGATCGCTGCTGCGCCGGCGCTCGGCGTGCTGCCCGGCGGCAGCACCAACGTCTTCGCCCGGGCCATGGGCCTGCCCGCCGACCCCGTGGAGGCGACCGGGCAGATCCTCGACGCGCTGCAGCAGAACCGCCGCCGGGTGATCGGGCTGGGCCGCGCCGACGAGCGGTGGTTCACGTTCTGCGCCGGGCTGGGACTCGACGCCGAGGTCGTCGACCTGGTGGAGCGCAGCCGGGCGGCGGGGCGGCTGTCGAGCCCCGCTCTCTACCTGGCCGCCGCGGTGCGGCACTTCTACCTCGGCACCGACCGCCGCTCGCCCGCCTTGACCCTCCAGGTCGACGGGCAGGCACCGGAAGATCGCCTCTACCAGGCCATCGTCTGCAACACCGCACCCTGGACCTACCTGCGGGCCCGGCCGGTCAACCCCCTGCCACTGGCCTCCTTCGACACCGGCCTCGACGTCTTCGCCCTGCGTCGCCTGACGACGTCCGCGACCCTGCGCTGCGTCGCTCGGATCCTCGTCCCGGGCCGGCGTCCGCCCCGCACGTCCGCGGCCCTGCTGCGCCACGACCTGGGCGGGTTCACCCTGCGCAGCACCCGTCCGCTCGCCTTCCAGGTCGACGGCGACGCGCTGGGACGACGGACCGTGGTGCGTTTCACATCCGTGCCCGAAGCCCTGCACGTCCTGGTCTGAGCTGGGTAAACGGGCCGTCAAGCCGGGTTTGGTGCTGGAGCGTGACGGAGATGACACATTCTGCTACCTTCGTCGTGCTCTACCGCTTGTCTTGGCGCGAACCGCTTGGCAGGCTCAGGGTTGTCCGGTGCCTCCGCAGGCCGGGTGCCACTTCCCTGCCTCGGTACGAGGGTTGCAGCGCATGACCCGGGTACCGGTGCACCACCACTAGTGAAAGCGTTCACGAGCGCTCCGGGGTCGAGCCGCCAGGCGAGGTCTCGAGGGCTGGACGATGACGAGGAGTTCGCATGGACTGGCGCGACCGCGCTGCCTGCCGTGACGAGGACCCGGAGCTGTTCTTCCCGATCGGCAACACGGGGCCCGCACTCGGGCAGATCGACGACGCCAAGGCGGTGTGCCGCCGCTGCGAGGTGCAGGCGCCCTGCCTGGGCTTCGCCCTGGAGACGGGCCAGGACGCCGGCGTCTGGGGTGGTCTGAGCGAGGACGAGCGCCGGGCGCTGAAGCGGCGCACCGCGCGCAACCGCGCCCGCACCGCCTGACGCCGCTCGCCCTTAGCCCGACGGCCCCGGCCGCACACCCCCCCGCGGCCAGGGCGTCGTCGTGACCGGCGGTTCCCCGGTGCTCCCCGCTCGTCAGCTGCTCACCAGCGTGCGGATGACCCGGAGCGCCACCGAGAGCGTCGCCAGGTCGGCGTGCTCGCCGGCGTGGACCTCCTCGAGGGTGGAGCGGGCGCGGGCCAGACCCTCGGCGTTGCGCTGCTCCCAGGCCGCGACCTGCGCCTCGACGCCCTGCACGTCGAGCGGAGCCTCGACGAGTACGTCCTCGGCGAGGCCCGCCAGGGCGGCGTACAGGTCGAAGCGCAGGGCGGAGCGAGCGAGGCTCTGCCAGCGGTCGCCGCGGGGCAGGCCGGTGATCCGGGTGAGCAGCCGGTCGACCTGGAAGCGCTCGGACAGGGCGAAGTAGACCCCGGCGACCTCCTCGGCGGGACGCACGGCGGCCACCCCGACCTCGAGGCCGGCGATCTCGGTGATGTCGAGCAGCGAGAAGCTGTCGAGCAGCGCCGCGGCCCGCAGGCCCAGCTCGGCGGGCACCCCCAGCTCCTCGAGCTCGCTGGCCCGCCGCCGCAGGCGCTCGCGTTCCTCGCCGCGCAGCAGCTCGGGCAGGCGGGGGGCGAGCTCGCGGATGACGGGCTGGAAGCGGGCGATCTCGCCCTGCACGTCGAGGGCCGTGCGCCGGCGCTGCAGCAGCCAGCGGGTGCTCCGGTCGAGCAGCCGCCGCCCCTCGAGGTAGAGGGCGCTCTGCGCGCGGGTCGGCACCTTGGTGTCGAGTGCCTCGATCTCGGCCCAGTAGCGCTCGAAGTCGAAGACCTCGCGGGCGACGGTGTAGGCGCGGGCGATCTCCGCCGGCCCGGCGCCGGTCTCCTCGGCGGCGCGGAAGGCGAACGTGATGCCGCCGCGGTTGACCAGGTCGTTGGCGACCGCGGTGACGATGATCTCGCGGCGCAGCCGGTGCCCGGCGAGCCGGTCGTCGTAGCGGTCGACGATCTCGTGCGGGAAGTAGGCCCGCAGCGCCCGGGTGAACCACGCCTCGTCGGGCAGCTCGCTGGCGAGCAGCTGGCGCTTGAGCAGAATCTTGGCGTAGGCGACGAGCACCGAGAACTCGGGTGAGGTCAGCCCCTGCCCGGCGGCGGTCCGCTGCTCGAGCACGGCGTCGGGGGGCAGGAACTCCAGTGGGCGCACCAGGTCGCCCGACGCCTCCAGCGCCGTGATCAGGCGCCGGTGCACGGGCAGCATCGAGGCGGCCTGCACCCGGGCGTTGCCCAGCAGCGTGTTCTGCTCGTAGTTGTCGCGCAGGACCAGGCGGGCCACCTCGTCGGTCATCACGGCCAGGAGCTCGTTGCGCTGCTTGCCGGTGAGGTCACCGTCCTGGACGACCGCGTTCAGCAGGATCTTGATGTTGACCTCGTGGTCGGAGGTGTCGACGCCCGCGGAGTTGTCGATCGCGTCGGTGTTCACCCGCCCGCCGACGCCGTCCGCGCCCTGCAGGGCGTACTCGATGCGGCCCAGCTGGGTGAGCCCGAGGTTGCCCCCCTCGCCGATCACGAGCGCCCGGACGGCGGCGCCGTCGACGCGTACCGCGTCGTTCGCCTTGTCACCGACCTGCGCGTTGCTCTCGGTGGTCGCCTTCACGTAGGTCCCGATGCCGCCGTTCCACAGCAGGTCGACGGGCGCGGTGAGGATGGCGCGGATGAGCTCGGCGGGCGTGAGGGCCTCGACCCGCTCGTCGATGCCGAGGCGGGCCTTCACCTGCGGCGAGAGCGGGATCGACTTCGCCGTACGGACGTGCACGCCGCCACCGGCCGAGATGCGGGCGGGGTCGTAGTCGGCCCAGGAGGAGCGCGGCAGGGCGAACAGGCGGCGCCGCTCCTGGAACGAGGCGGAGGCGTCGGGGTCGGGGTCGAGGAACACGTGGCGGTGGTCGAAGGCCGCGACGAGGCGGAGGTGCTCGGAGAGCAGCATGCCGTTGCCGAAGACGTCGCCGGACATGTCGCCGACGCCGACGACGGTCACGTCCTCGGACTGCGTGTCGCGGCCGAGCTCCCGGAAGTGGCGCTTCACCGACTCCCACGCGCCGCGGGCGGTGATGCCCATCGCCTTGTGGTCGTAGCCGGCGGAGCCGCCGGAGGCGAACGCGTCGCCGAGCCAGAAGCCGTACGAGGCGGCGACGCCGTTGGCGAGGTCGGAGAACGTCGCCGTGCCCTTGTCGGCGGCGACGACGAGGTAGGGGTCGTCGACGTCGGCGCGCACCACGGCGGGGGGCGGGACGACGGTGGCCCGGCCGTCGACGACGGCCAGATTGTCGGTGACGTCGAGCATCCCGGAGATGAACAGCCGGTAGCAGTGCTGGGCCTCGGCGAGCTGGGCGTCGCGGTCGCCGGGATCGGCTGGCGGGCGCTTCACCACGAAGCCGCCCTTGGCGCCGGTGGGCACGATGACCGCGTTCTTCACCATCTGGGCCTTGACCAGGCCGAGCACCTCGGTGCGGAAGTCCTCGCGGCGGTCCGACCAGCGCAGCCCGCCGCGGGCCACCGGGCCGAAGCGGAGGTGGACCCCCTCGACCCGCGGGGAGTAGACCCAGAGCTCGAAGCGCGGCCGCGGCGCGGGCAGGTCGGGGATGACCTGCGGGTCGAGCTTCAGCGACAGGTACGGCCGCGGCCGCCCGTCGGGACCGGTCGTGAAGTAGTTGGTCCGCAGCGTCGCGGTGATCAGCCCGAGGAAGGACCGCAGGATGCGGTCCTGGTCGAGGTTCGCCACCTCGTCGAGCGCGGCGCCGATGCCGTCGACCAGCTCCTGCACGCGCTGCTCGCGGGCCGGCCCGGCGGCCGGGTCGAAGCGCGCCTCGAACAACGTGACCAGGGCGCGGGCGATGCCGTAGTGCGTCGTCAGCGCCTGCTCGAGGTAGTCCTGGCTGAAGGTGGACCCGCCCTGGCGCAGGTACTTGGCGTACGCGCGCAGCACCGCGGCCTGCCGCCAGCCCAGGTTGGCCCGCAGCACCAGCCCGTTGAACCCGTCGTTCTCCGCCTCGCCCGCCCACACCGCGGCGAACGCCTCCTGGAACAGCTCCTTCGCCCCGTCCACGACCGGCTCCCCGGAAGGCTCGTACCGGAGGCCGAAGTCGTAGATGTAGGCGTGGGCGCCATCGGCGCGGACGAGCTCGTACGGTCGCTCGTCGAGGACCTCCACCCCGAGGCGTTGCAGGATCGGCAGCACCTGCGCGAGCGACACGGGCGCCCGGCGGAACAGCTTGAACCGCCGCTCCCCCGGCACCGCCCCCGACGGCGCGTAGAGGCTCATGGCGGGCGCCTCCACCCGCTGGTCGGAGTCGGGCTCCAAGGCGTCGATGCGGCGCAGGTCGGCGACGGCGGCGCGCGGGTGGAAGTCCTCCTTGTACGCCTCCGGGAACGCGTCGGGATAGAGGCGCAGCAGGCGCGCGGCCTCCTCCTCGCCGAGCTGCGCGACCAGCGCGTCGGCGAGGTCGTCGAGCCACGACCGGGTGGCCTCGGCGAGATCGGCCTCCAGCGCCGCGGTGTCAACGTCGCGGATCTCCTCCCCCGGAGGCACGCGGACGACGAAGTGCAGCCGGGCGAGCACCGACTCCGAGACGAGGGTGCTGTAGTCGACGTTCTCTGCGGCGAAGGCCGCCCGCAGGATCGCCTCCATCCGCAGCCGCACCTTGGTGATGTAGCGGTCGCGGGGGAGGTAGACCAGGCAGGAGACGAAGCGGTCGTACTCGTCGCGGCGCAGGAACACGCGCACCTGCCGGCGCTCCTGCAGGCGCAGCACGCTGAGCACGACGGGCAGGAGCTCGTTGACGCCGACCTGGAAGAGCTCGTCGCGGGGATAGGTCTCCAGGATGGTGAGGAGGTCCTTCGCGGAGTGGCTGTTGGCGGGGAAGCCGGTGCGGGCCAGCACCTCCGCGACCTTGCGGCGCACCACGGGCACCCGCCGCACGCTCTCGTTGTAGGCCGAGGACGTGAACAGGCCCAGGAAGCGCCGCTCCCCGACGACCTCGCCGGAGGCGTCGAACTTCTTGACCCCGAGATAGTCGAGGTAGGAGTTGCGGTGCACCGTCGAGCGCGAGTTCGCCTTGGTGAGGATCAGCAGGCGCTTCTCCAGCGCCCGTACGCGCAGCTGCTCCGACAGGCGCTGCAGGGGCCACTCGTGCGGGTCGTCGGAGCGCAGGATGCCCAGGCCGGTGCCCGCGACGACCTGCAGTGCCAGCTCGCCGTCCTGCTCGGCGACGCCGTACTCCCGGTAGCCGATGAACGTGAAGTGCCCCTCGCACAGCCAGGTGAGCAGCTCGCGGGCCTCCTCGACCTCCACCGCGGGCAGCCCCGCCGGCGGCGCCGCGGCGAGCTCCTCGGCGATCCCCTGCGCGGCGGACTGCATCTTCTGCCAGTCCTCGACGGCCTCGCGGACGTCGCGCAGCACCCGCTGGAAGGCGCGCTCGAGATGCCTGAGGTCGGCGAGGTCGGTATCGCGGTCGATCTCCACGTGCATCCAGGACTCGACGACCTCCCCGTCGCGCGCGTCGACGCCGCCGCCGATCCCGCCCCCCGGGTCCGTGCACAGCTCGAGCAGGCGGCCGGTGATGTCGCGGACGACCCGCAGCTGGGGATGCACGATGAGGTGGATGCTGCGCCCCTCGCGGGCCAGCTCGGCGGTCACCGAGTCGACGAGGAAGGGCATGTCGTCGGTGATGACCTGCGCCACCGAGTGCGGCGACGACCAGCCGTGCTCCTCCGCGGAAGGACTGAGCACCCGGACGAGGGCCGTGCCCTGGGGACGGGTGGCCGCGAGCTGCCAGTGCGTCAGGGCGGCGCCGAACACGTCGACGGGATCGCGCCCGAGCAGGTCCTCCGGTGCGACGTGCCGGTAGTACCGGCTGAGGTAGGCCTCGAGGTCCAGGCCCGGATAGCGCTCGTCGCCCGCGGCGGAGCGGCCCCGCTCGCCCACTTCGGCCGCCTGCCGGAGCAGGTCGGCCTTCGCCTCGTCGAGCTTGCTCAGCGTCCTCGCCATGGTTCCCGCCGTCCCCTCCGTCGCCGCTTCACAGGAAGCTACGCATCTCCCAAAGCAGGGGGTAGTACCTCAGGGGCAGCCGCTCGCGCAGATAGCCGGCGCCGGTCGAGCCGCCCGTGCCCGACTTGGTGCCGATCTGCCGCTCGACCATGCTGACGTGGCGGGCGCGCCACAGCGCGACGTACTGGTCGTGGTCGAGCAGCCGCTCGGCGAGCTCCCACAGCTGCCCGTACGCGCCCAGGTCGCGGGCGACGACGAGCAGCGAGCGCCGCAGCGCCTCCTCGTCGCCGGTCTCCAGGCCGGCCTGCGCGAGGACGGAGACGAAGGCGTCCCAGAGCGTTGGCTCCTCGAGGCGCCGGCGCAGCCGGGCCCGCTCGCCGTCGGTCGACCCGCGGAGGCGCTCGAGATAGGCCGGGTCCTTGGCGCCGGAGAGGAACTCGAGCTCCCGGAACTGCACGGACTGGAATCCGCTGGCCGGGGCGAGCTTCTCGCGGAAGAGCAAGAAGTCCTGCGGCGTCATCGTCTCGAGCACGCTCACCTGCTCGACGAGGACCCGCTCGATGACCGCGACCCGGTGCAGCAAGTGGCGGGCCCGCCCGAGCCGGCCGGCGGACATCGCCTCCCGGGCCACGGTCAGGTTGTGGAGCAGCTGCTGGAACCACAGCTCGTAGACCTGGTGCACGGTGATGAACAGCAGCTCGTCGGGCGCGGCCGCCGCGCCGTCCCCGCCCGGAGGCCGGCACCTGCTGCTGCAGCAGCTGCTCCACCCGCAGGTAGCTGCCGTAGGTGAGGCGGGCTCCCTCTTCACCTAAGGAGCGGGCCCCGACGTCCATGCCGGCAGGGTAGCCAGCCCGCAGCGACTTCCCCGGCAGCTGGTGCGCTTTCCGGCGGGGCGGGTAGAGCGGCTGCATGGCAGACCGCCCCCTCGACGTCGTCGCGTTCGACGTCAACGAGACCCTCTTCGACATCGCCGGGCTCGCCCCGCGCTTCGCGAAGGCCGGGCTCGACGAGAGCCTGGTGCCGCTGTGGTTCGCCCGGGTGCTGCGCGACGGCTTCGCCCTGACGGTGCTGGGGAACTACCGCCCGTTCCCTGAGCTGGGCGCCGCCGCGCTCCGCAACCTGGGCCCCGACCTGTCCGAGGACGCGGTGCAGCAGGTGCTGGCCGGCTTCGCCGAGCTCGACCCGCACCCCGACGTCGAACCCGCGCTGCGCGCGCTCGCCGACGCGGGGGTGCGGGCCGTCACCCTCACCAACGGGAGCGCGGCGAACACCCGCACGCTCCTCGACCGCGCCGGGCTGCTCCCGCTGGTCGCCGACACCCTCTCGGTCGACGCCGTGCAGCGGTGGAAGCCGGCGCCCGAGCCGTACCGCTACGCCGCCTCGGAGTGCGGGGTCGAACCCGGGAGGCTGGCGCTGGTCGCCTGCCATGCCTGGGACGTGCACGGCGCCCGCGTAGCCGGCCTGCGCACCGGATACGTCCGCCGCGCCGGCGAGCCGGTCTACCCCACGACCTTCTCCCCCGCCGAGGTGCACGGCGAGGACCTGACGCAGACCGTACGGGGACTGCTGGCGGGATAGCGGCCCTCAGCCGAGGTAGGGATAGCGCCAGTCGGTGGCCGGCACGAACGTCTCCTTGATCACCCGGGTGCTGGTCCAGCGCATCAGGTTCTGCGGAGAGCCGGCCTTGTCGTTCGTGCCGCTGGCCCGGCTGCCCCCGAACGGCTGCTGGCCGACGACCGCGCCGGTCGGCTTGTCGTTGACGTAGAAGTTGCCCGCGGCGAAGCGCAGCTTGTCGGTGGCGTCGGCGATCGCCGCCCGGTCCTGCGCGATGATCGACCCGGTCAGGGCGTAGGTCGAGGCCGACTCCAGCTGGCGCAGCGCACGGTCGTAGTCGGCGTCGTCGAAGACGTGCACCGCCAGGACGGGACCGAAGTACTCCTTGGTGAAGATCTCGTGGTCCGGATCGGCGCCCTGCAGCAGGGTGGGCCGGACGAACCAGCCCTCGCTGTCGTCGGCGGTGCCACCGGCGAGCACCTCGATCGCGTCGTCCCCGTGCGCCATCTCCAGCGTCTTCGACAGCCGCGTGAACGCCCGGTCGTCGATGACGGCGCCCATGAAGTTCGACAGGTCGGTCACGTCGCCCATGGGCAGGGCCTCGATCTCGGCCACCAGGTCGGTACGCAGCCGCTCCCAGACGCTGCGGGGGACGTACGCCCGGGAGGCCGCGGAGCACTTCTGCCCCTGGTACTCGTACGCCCCCCGGATCAGCGCCGTACGGAGCACGTCGACGTCGGCGGAGGGGTGGGCCAGCACGAAGTCCTTGCCGCCGGTCTCTCCGACGATCCGCGGATACGCCCGATAGGTGGTGAGGTTCTCCGCCAGCGAGCGCCACAGGTGCTGGAAGGTCGCGGTCGAGCCGGTGAAGTGGATGCCGGCCAGGTCGGGAGCGGCGAGCGCCACCTCGGAGACGGCGATGCCGTCGCCGGTCACCATGTTGATCACGCCGGGGGGCAGACCGGCCTCCTCGAGCAGGCGCATCGTGAAGTGCGCCGCGAACTGCTGGGTGGGCGAGGGCTTCCACAGCACCACGTTGCCCATGAGGGCGGGTGCGGTGGGCAGGTTACCCGCGATCGCGGTGAAGTTGAACGGCGCGATGGCGTAGACGAAGCCCTCTAGGGGGCGGTGGTCCGTCCGGTTCCACATGCCCGCGGAGGAGGCGGGCTGGTCGGCGAGGATCCCGCGCGCGTAGGAGACGTTCCACCGCCAGAAGTCGATGAGCTCGCAGGCCGCATCGATCTCGGCCTGCTGCACGGTCTTCGACTGCCCGAGCATCGTCGCCGCGTTGAGGGTGTCGCGCCAGGGGCCGCTGAGCAGACCGGCGGCGCGCAGGAACACGGCGGCGCGGTCGTCGAACGACATCGCCTGCCAGCCGGGGGCCGCCTCGCGGGCGGCACCGAGCGCGGCCCGGGCGTCATCGGCGGTCGCATTCGCGGTGGTGCCGAGGACCTTGCGGTGCGCGTGCGGCTGCACGACGTCGATGCGGTCGCCCCCGGCCATCCGCTGCTCGCCGCCGATCGTCATCGACAGCTCGAGCTGCCGCCCGGCCAGCTCTTCCAGCCGGCGCTCGATGCAGCTGCGCTCCGGGCTGCCCGGGGCGTACTGCAGCACGGGCTCGTTGGCCGGCGGGGGCACCTGCGTGACGGCGTCCATCGCGGTCCGCTCCTTCGTTGGCGTCCGGAGCGCCCCAGCGGGCGCACGTTCCCCATTGTGCGCCTGGCCGCGGTTGCCCGAGCGGATGCGGTTGTCAGGGGCGCAGGTCGGTGCAGCGGCGCAGGGCGGCCCAGTCGCCCCGCGCGTCCTCGGCGGCCGCCCCCCGCAGGGGCACCGGCAGGCCACGGCCGTCGATGCGGGCCGGGGTCCAGCGCGCATCGGTCACCTCCCGACCGGACAGCGTCAGGGTGAGCACCCCGGTCTGTGCCTGCTCGCTGCCCGGCGCCGCGTAGAAGGCGAGTTGCCGAGCCGTAGGCCACGTACGTGGTGCCGTCTCCGCCCTCGTCGGGCAGGTGCCCGGCCCCCTGCAGGAGGTGGGTGTGCGCACCCACCACCACATCGGCACCGGCTGCGGCGAGGCCTCGAGTCAGCGAGCGCTGGAAGGAGCTGGGGCACGTGTCGCCCTCGATGCCCCAGTGCATGTAGACCACGACGACGTCGGCCCCCGCCCGGGCCGACCGCACCGAGGCGAGCAGCCGGTCGAGGTCGCGTACGGAGGCGATGCCCGGACGGGAGTCCGTCGCCGTCCAGCGGGCGAAGGTCTCCTCGGCTACCGAGCTGGCGCCGACGAAGGCCACCTGCCGCCCCGCGGCCGCCACCACGACCGGAGCGTAGGCCGTACGGGCCTCGGGCCCCACGCCGACGACCGCCAGGTCGCCGCCGGCGTGCGCAGACACCAGCGCCTCGGCGCCGGCGGTCCCGGCGTCCCTCGCGGTCACCGCTCGCTCGTCCAGCGCGGCGAAAGTCTCCCGCAGGCCACTGGCAGCGAAGTCGACGGCGTGGTTGTTGGCCATCGTGGCCACGTCGACGCCGGCCCCGGCCAGCGCGTCGAGCGCTGACGGGGGCGCGCGGAAGGTGTAGCGCTTGGGCTGCGGGGTGCCGCCAGTGGCGATGGCCGTCTCCAGGTTGACCATCGTGATGTCCGCGTCCGACAGCACGTCCGTGATGGGTGCCAGCGCGTTGGCCGGGTTCTCGAGCCGCGCGGCCAGCTCGCGCTCGAAGTGCACGTCGCCGGCGAAGGCCAGCCGCAGGACTGCCGGAGCGGGGGCCGGCGGGGCGGGGGCCGGCGGGGCGGGAGCCGTGAGCGGCGGGGTGGCGGCAGCTGGCGCGTCGCAAGACACCGCTGCGGGAGGTGCGGGTCTGCCGGTGCATCCCGCTCCCGCCGCCGCGGCCAGGGCGAGAGCGGCGGCCAGCGCGATCCGAGGGCGACGGACCCCGTTGGGCCGAGCCCGGCCCGCCGGCCGCCGGCTGGGGACGTCCATGCTGCCTCCTTCGATGCGCGTCGCCGCATCCTCGCGCGTCGGGTGCATCCGGGCAGCGCTTTCAGCCGTCCAGCAGGGCCGGGATCTCCTGGGTGGCGAACCACAGCAGCTCGTGGTCGTCCACGGCCTGCATGCCGGGGCCGTCCTGCTCGCCCTCGTCGCCGACGAGCGTGTCGGCCGCCGCGCGTACGTCGGCGGCGGCCTCGGCGTCGTCGACGTGCACCGCAGCCACCCGGGCCAGCGGCAGCGCCGCCGCGACGCGTACGCC
>JALYMT010000152.1 GCA_030773555.1 Actinomycetota bacterium
GGTCCTTGCGGGTCCGGTTCGCCAGGTCGACCAGCGACGCCAGCGTCGTCGACTTGCCCGACCCGGTGGGCCCGGTGACGAGGACGAAGCCGCGGGGCAGCTGCGCGAAGGCGGCCACCGAGGCCGGGACGCCCAGCGTCTCCAGCGGCTTGATCTCGTGCGGCACCAGGCGGAAGGCGGCGCCGAGCGCGTCGCGCTGGCGGTAGAGGTTCACCCGGAAGTGAGCCCGCCCGGGCAGGCTGTAGGCGAAGTCGAGCTCCAGGGCTTCCTCGAAGCGCTCGCGCTGATCCTGGGTGAGCACGGCGTACAGCATCCGCTGGATGCCGGCGGGGGCGAGCACGGGGAGGTCGCTGAGCTGGACGAGGGAGCCGTTTCGGCGCAGGGCCGGGCGCGCCCCCGCTGTGAGGTGCAGGTCCGAGGCCCCCTGGTCGACCATCAGCCCGAGCAGGGCGGAGAGGTCGAGCTCCTCCTCGTCGGTCAGCGCGACCGCGCCGAAGCCGGCCTCGGCCAACTCCGGGCGGGGGGTGGCCCATCGGCTGCGTCCGGGCCGGAGGGCGGCGCGGCCTGCGCAGGCACGAAAGGTGCGATCGGCGGCGGCGTCACCGACGGCTCGAGGGGGATCGAGCCGCTGGGATAGAAGTCACTCACGTCTGACCTGGCCCTCCCGGCGCGCCGGGCACGCCTCCTCGGGCCAAGTCATCGGCCCTCGCGAGGCCCAGGTGAAGCCGCCGGCGGGTTCCACTCGCGCCGAGGCACGGCAGGCGGCGTCAGGCACGCTGCCGGCACCGAGCCTGGCGCCGTACGTCGAGCCTGGCGCGCTACGGCGAGCCTGGCCGCGCCGCGGTCAGACGACGACGCGCAGGATCTCCTCGAGCGAGGTCACCCCGGCGAGGACCTTGGCGATGCCGTCCTGGCGCAGCGTCAGCATCCCCTCCCGGCGGGCCGCCTCCCCGAGAGTGGTGGCGGAGGCGCGCTCGACCGCGAGCCGCTCGAGGTCCTCCGTCACCGTCATCACCTCGTGCAGGGCGAGCCGGCCCTTGTAGCCGGTCTTCGCGCACAGCGAGCAGCCGACGGCGTGGAAGAGCGGCGGCAGCGGGTCCCCGTCCTGCCAGGGGAAGTGGGCCTGCCGCAGGATCTCGGGGGTGGGCGTGTACTTCTCCTTGCACTTCGCGCACAGCCGGCGGGCGAGCCGCTGGGCGAGCACGCAGTCGAGGGCCGAGCCGACCAGGAACGGCTCGATGCCCATCTCGGTCAACCGGATGACCGCCGAGGGGGCGTCGTTGGTGTGCAGGGTGGCGAGCACGAGGTGGCCGGTGAGCGCGGCCTCGACGGCGATCTGGGCGGTCTCGTGGTCGCGGATCTCGCCGATGAGGACCACGTCGGGATCGGAGCGCAGGATCAAGCGCAGCGCCGAGGCGAAGGTCAGCCCGGCCTTGGGATTCACCTGCACCTGGTTGACCCCGGGCAGCCGGTACTCCACCGGGTCCTCGACCGTGATCACGTTGACCTCGGTCCGGCTGACCAGGTTCAGCGTGGCGTACAGGGTCGTCGACTTGCCCGACCCCGTGGGGCCGGTGACGAGGATCAGGCCGTACGGCTTGGCGACGCTCTCCGCGTACCGCGCGTAGTTCGTCTCGGCGAAGCCCAGCTCGGCGAGGTCGAGCGTCCCCGACGAGTTGTCGAGGATGCGCATGACGACCTTCTCGCCCCACACCGTGGGCAGGGTCGCAACGCGCAGGTCCACTGGGCGGCCGTGAGCGGTCACCGACAGCCGCCCGTCCTGCGGGATGCGGCGCTCGGCGATGTTGATGTCGGCGAGGATCTTGAGGCGGCTGACGACACCCGACTGGATGCTCTTCGGCGAGCGCATGACCTCGTGCAGGACGCCGTCGATGCGGAAACGCACCCGCAGGTCACGCTCGGTCGGCTCGAGGTGGATGTCGGAGGCTCGGTCCTGCACCGCCTGGGTGATGAGCAGGCTGACGTACTTCACGATGGGGGCGTCCTCGACGACCTCCTTGACCTTGCTGAGGTCCTCCTCGGCCTGGGCGCCGGCTCCGAGCGCGTGGCTGATGTCGTCGAGGTCGGAGTCGGCGCGGAAGTAGCGGTCGATGGCCGCCAGCACGTCGGTGCGGGTCGCGACCACGGGTTTGACGTCCAGGCCGCTGATCGAGCGCATGTCGTCGACGGCGAAGACGTTGGCCGGATCTGCCATCGCGCCGACCAGCCGGGTGCCGTCGAAGCCGATGGGGACCGCCGCGTGCCGACGGCAGACGGGGCCGGGGACCCGCCCGACGGCCGAGCCGTCGACCGGATGCTCGCTCAGGTCCACGAACGGCAGCCCGACCTGGGTGGCCAGCGCGGCCGTGAGCTGCGATTCGGTCAGCGCCCCGGACTCGACCAGGACCCGCCCCAGCGTACGGCCGTCACTGCGCTGCTCCTCGTACGCGGACGTGAGCTCGTCGGGGGTGAGCAGGCCGCCCTCGAGGAGGATGTCGCCGAGCTGCCTCACCCAGCCTCCTCCCGAACCGCTCCCCTCTACGTCGGGACCCGGGAGGGCCGACTTGACCGTCACCCGCTGGCGACGGCGGCGTCCGGGCCGTAAGGTCGTCGTGTCGCGGGCCGGGAGCTCCTCCCGTCGGGCGTCTCATGATCGCTAGTTCGGGTAGAATTGTGTAGTCGACTGCACTTCCGCACCCGAAACAGCGATCAAGAGGCCGCGGCGCGGGCCGTCAACGCGGCCTGCCCGGCGGCGCGCATCGCCGGGAGCGGGCCGGGCCGGCCGGTCATCACCTCGACCTGCAGCGCGGCCTGCTGGACCAACAGCTCGAGGCCACCCACGACCCGCCCGCCGCGGGCCGCCCAGGCCGCGGCGAGCGCCGTGGGCCAGGGGTCGTAGACCACGTCGAAGAGGACTCCCTGCACCTGCGCCGGCAGGGCGCTCGCGAGCCCGTCGGTGCTGCCCGCGGGCGCCGTGGCCACGAGCAGGTCGCAGCGGGGCAGGATGGCGGTCCACGCCCGGATCTGCGGGCTGACCCCCAGCCGGGCCGCCGCCTCGCGCACGGCCCCCACGCGCCGGACGTCGCGGGCCAGCACGACCGGGGCGCGCTCCCCCAGCT
>JALYMT010000153.1 GCA_030773555.1 Actinomycetota bacterium
GTACGCCGCTCAGCGAGCGCCGTACGCCGGCCCTCGCGGACGGCCTCCGCGGTGCCGAGGCGGAACAGGTCGTCCGCGGCCCGGCGTACGAGGGGGGCCGCGCCGGGTCCGTCGTCGGCGGTGACGAGGTAACCCAGCCCGCGGACGACGGCGACCGGCGCCCCGGCGAGCTTGCCCTTGACCAGCTCGGCGGCCGAGGCCAGCTCGTCGGCGACCGCGGTGACGGTCGCGTCCAGCCGGTGGCCGTGCGGGTCGATCTGCCCGCGCAGGTCCTCGAGGGGGGCCAGCCCGGCAAGGCCGATGGCCACGTCGACCAGGCCGTTGCGCCACGGCCGGCCGAAGGTGTCGGTGACCACGACGGCCACCGTCACCCCGAGCCGCCCGCGCAGCCCGGCCCGCAGGCGGCGGGCGGAGGCGTCCGGGTCCTCGGGCAGCAGCAGCACCGTGCCAGGCGGGGTGTTGGAGGCGTCGACCCCCGCGGCGGCCAGCACGAGGCCGTGACGGGTCTCCACGATGCGGGTCGCGCCGCGGCGGGCTACCAGGCGCACCGTCTCGGCGTCGATCGCGGCCTCCCGGTCGGCGGCCTGCAGCACCCGGCCCTCGGCCTTGGACACCACCTTGGAGGTGACCACGACGACGTCGCCGTCGCGCAGCCCGGACGCGGCACCGACCACCAGCGCGGCCAGGTCGTCGCCAGGCCGCACCTCGGGCAGGCCGGCGACGCCCTCGACCTCGTACCTCATCCGTTGTCCGAGCCGCTGCCCGATCCGCTTCCCGTCCGCAGCTCGGCGGCCAGCGCCAGCGCCGCGCGTGCCATCGCCGCGGTCGCCGCCACGTCGCGCATCATCAGCGGCACCGCGCGGCAGGCGATCCCGGCCGCTTCGACGGCGTCGACCGCGGCGGCGTCGCGCTCGTCGACGAGCCAGGCGTCGAGCAGTCCCCCCTCGCGCCGGGCGCCGTAGTGCAGCGCGACCGCGTCGGCCCCGGCCTCCACCCCGACGGCAGGCAGCAGCTTGTCGGCCATGCCCCGTACGGGCGCGCCCGCGACGATGGGGGACAGGCCCACCACCGGCGCCGCGGCGGCGCGCAGCGCGTCCGCGATGCCGGGGACGGCGAGGATCGTGCCGATCGACACCACCGGGTTCGAGGGGGCGAGCAGCACGACGTCGGCGGCCGCGACCGCGTCCAGCACGCCGGGAGCCGGCCGGGCGTCCTCGGCGCCCACGGGCACCACGGCGCGCACCGGTGGCGCGGCGCGGTAGCGCACCCAGTACTCCTGGAAGTGCACGGCCCGTCGACCCTGCTCGTCCTCGATGACCACGTGGGTCTCGACCCGGTCGTCGGTCATCGGCAGCAGGTGGACCCCCTGGTCGGGCAGGCCCCAGCGGGCGCACAGCGCCGTCGTGACCTGCGAGAGCGGGTAGCCGGCCGCCAGCATCTGCGTGCGGACGAGGTGCGTCGCCAGGTCGCGGTCACCCAGGCCGAACCATCGCGGCTCCACGCCGTACGCCCCGAGCTCCTCCTTGACGACGAAGCTCTCGTCGGCGCGCCCCCAGCCCCGGTCCTCGGCGATGCCGCCACCGAGGGTGTACATCACGGTGTCCAGGTCGGGGCAGACGCGCAGGCCGTGCAGGGTGATGTCGTCGCCGGTGTTGCCGACGACGGTGATTCCGGCCTCGGGCGCCGCGGCCCGCACCCCGCGCAGGAAGCGGGCGCCCCCGATGCCCCCGGCCGGCACCACGATCCGCATGCCCCCCATCCTCGCGCACCGCGCCGAGGCTCCCGGCCCCCGCCGCGCGCCACCCGACGATCACCCCGGACGCTGCCCGCCGGGCGGGTAATCGTCGGGTGGCCCTCGCCCCACCGCCCCGCGTGGCCGTGCACCCGACGATCACCCCGGGCCAGCCGTGGGCAGCCGCAGGCCACCGGTCCTGAGAGCGCGCCGGTCCAGCGCGGCCGCGTACGCAGCCGCTCGTCCACAAGTTCCTCGCGGGGCGCGGCCGTCCTCAACCTCGGCATGGGTCTCGCCGGGCCGCAGACGGGCGGGCTGCACTGGCCTCATGTCAGAGTCAGAGCACCTGCCGGCCCCCGAAGCCCTCCTGGCCGAGGTGGCACAAGCGCAGTTCGGCGCCTTCACTCGCGAGCAGGCGTTAAACGCCGGTGTCTCCGCTCGCACCATCGAGGGCAGGCTGGTGCGTGGGGAGTGGCGGGCCGTGCATCCCCGGGTCTACCGCGCAGCGACGACTCGGCCCACCCCCGGCCTCGTCGGCGTCGCGGCCCGCCTGCATTACGGCGAGCACGCCTACTTCAGCCATCTCACCGCCGCCGACCTCCACGCCATCGACACCGGTCTGCTCACGCGGATGGCCTGGCTCACCGTGCCGCACGCCCGGGCTCTCCGTCCGCGACCGGGGGTCGTGCTCTCACGGAGCCGCCACATCGACGGCTTCACCACGATCGTGCGCTCGCAGCCGGTGATGAACCTGCCGCGCACGCTGGTCGACCTCGCTCAGGTGCTGGACGAGACGGGGATGCACCGGACCCTCTACGACGTCTCCCGGCGCAGCCCCGACGTGAGCGAGCGGGTGCTGGCGTGCGCGGAAGGCCTCGGGGGACGGACGGGCCTGAGCATGCTGCGTCGCGTCCTCGCCGAGTTCGACCCGCTCTTCGAGTCCGGACTCGAGCACGAGGCGGACGGGCAACTGCGCGCTGCCGGCATCGCCCTCGTCGCGCAGTACGAGGTTTGGGACGAGGGGATCCTCCTCGCCAGGCTCGACTTCGCCGACCCCGAGGTCCGCGTCGGCATCGAGATCGACGGGCATCGGGCTCATGCCGGTCGGGCCGCCATGTTCCGCGACAGGCGCCGTGACCGGGAGCTCGCGCGGCGAGGTTGGACGATTCTGCGCTTCGTCACCGAGGACGTGCGGCGGACCCCGCGGCAGTTCGTCCGCGACGTGCTGGCACAGCTCGAGGCCGCCCGAGCCCGTCAGGTGCCTGCGTAGCCGCAGCTTGCGCGACCGGCTGACGCTCCCTGCCGCCGCTGCGGGGTGATCGTCGGGTGCAAGAGCTCCCCTCGCCACGCGCAAGGCCGCACCCGACGATCACCCCGATCCCCCTGGGGCTGCGGGGTGATCGTCGGGTGCAGCTGGCGGTGGCAGGTGGCAGGTGGCAGGGGGAGGGTGGCGGCGCTCCCCGCGGGGTGCCCGGTCAGAACTGCAGGCTCCACCGGTCGAGGCGGCCGGCGTCGCCGCCGTACACGTCGCGGACCCGCAGCCGCCACGTCCCCGACGCGACCTCGGCGGCGGCGTTCACCGCGTAGGTCGTCCGCACGTCGTCCGCGCTGTCCGTGCCGGAGCTGTCCTTGAGCCGGTACGCGGTGCCGTCGGGGGCGAGGAGGTCGATGACGAGGTCACCGCGGTACGGGTGCTTGACGTGCACGTGCACCAGCAGGTTGACCGGGGCGTTGCCCGCGCGGCTGACCGCGATCGCGCTGGACACGGTGCCGGAGTCGGGCACGACGTGGTCCGCCGGGTTCTCGAGGTACGAGGTACTGGTGAGGCCGTTGACCGAGCGCACGGCGGCGTACGCGTCCACGAGGCCCGCGCCGCACCCGCCGGTGCAGGTGCCGGGCACGGGACGGGCCGTGGCCTTCAGGGCCGACTCGACCTGCGCGGGAGTCAGTGCCTTCTCGCCGAGCAGCAGCGCGGCGAGGCCCGCCACGTGCGGGGTGGCCATCGAGGTGCCCTGGTAGAAGGCGTAGCTCTCGGCACCGGGCGTCGTGCTGCCCGCGTTCAGCGTGGACAGCACCCCGTCGGCGGTGCGGCCCCCGGTCTCCCCGCCGGGCGCCGCGACATCGACCCGGGTGCCGTAGTTGGAGTACGCGGCGCGGTTGCCGCCGCGGTCGAGCGCGGCGACCGTCACCACGCCGGTGCACGACGCCGGCTGGTAGGCCGCGACGTCGGCGTTGCTGTTGCCGGCCGCGACGACGACCGTGCTGCCCCGCGCGACCGCGGCGTTCACGCCGGCCTGGTAGGTGCTGCTGCAGGCCCCGGCGCCGCCGAGGCTCATGTTGACGACCTTCGCTGGCGTCCGGTTGGCCGGCACGCCGGAGACGCTGCCGCCGGCGGCCCACACCAGCCCATCGACGATGTCGGAGAGGTAGCCGCCGCACTTGCCGAGCGCGCGTACCGGCTGCACCTTCGCCCGAGGGGCGGCGCCCGCGCCGCCCCTGCCGTTGTCCCACACCGCGGCGACGGTGCCCGCGACGTGCGTGCCGTGCCAGGACGAGGGGCGCGCCGTGCTCGAGCCGCACTCGCCGGCCGCCGACCAGTCGCCCTCGTCGCGCGGGTCGCTGTCGCGGCCGCCACCGTCGCGGGCCGCCGCAGCCGTGCTGATGAAGTCGTAGCCGGCAACGAGGCCGCCGCTCAGGTCGAGATGCGCCGTGCTGCCCGTGTCGACGACGGCGACGACCACGCCGGCCCCGTCGGCGCTGTCCCATGCGCGGGGCAGGTTCGTGCCCGCGGTGGCCTCGACGTAGTGCCACTGCTCCCGCAGCCGGGGGTCACTCGGCACGCGGGCGGGCAGGGCGGTCGGCTGCAGCAGCACGTCGGGCTCGGCGTACTCCGCGTCCTCGGCCAGCGCGGCGAGCAGAGCGCGCGCCGCCGGGGCCGGCAGCGACCGGGGAGTACGGACGAGGGTGGCCCCGGTCGCGAGGGTACGGTCGGGCGCCGCGTCCGTGCCGGCACGCCGCGCCGCTGCGGCCACCCGCCCCGGGGCCTGCGCGGGCTCGGCGTAGCGCACGATGAAGCGGTCGTACAC
>JALYMT010000154.1 GCA_030773555.1 Actinomycetota bacterium
GGCCCGAGGTGGCCCGCAGCGAGGCGTCCCCGCGGCCGCTCGAGCAGGACGAGCCGGCAGCCGCCGTTCCGTCCGCCGGGCTCGACCTGGTGGCCGTGCGGCGCATGTGGCCGGAGGTGCTCGACGCGGTCAAGGGCATGCGCCGCTACACCTGGACGCTGCTCAGCCACAACGCCCAAGTCACTGCGCTCGACGGGCGGCGGCTCGTGCTGGGCATGCAGAGCGCCGGCGCCCGCGATCGCATCCTCGCCGGCGGCAACGACGAGATCGTGCGCCAGGCGCTGATCGACGTGCTCGGTGTCGACTGGAAGGTCGAGGCCGTCGTCGACGGAGGTGCTGCCCGCGGTCACGGGGTCGTCGCGCCCGGCCCTCGGGGAGTCACGACCCCTGCTCCCACCCCGGCGCGGGTCGCCCCCGAGCCGCGCCCTGGAGTCGACCTCCGCCGGGCGCCCGCGGCGGCGATGCCGGTTCCCTCGCCCGTCGCCGGCCCCGGTGCCGAGGCCCTCCCGCCCCGCGCCCCGGCCGTCGACGAGCCGTCCCCCGACGATCCCGACCTCGACGAGGCCGGCATGACCCACCTCGAGCTGCTGCAACGCAACCTGGGGGCGCGCGTCATCGAGGAGTACGAGACGAGCTGAGGCGTCCGAGCGGCGAGGGCCCGGGCAGGCCGAGTTGTCGGAGGCAGGCCGTACGCTCACTTGCGAGCGCTGGGCCTGCCGAGCGACGTCGCCACGTCGGGCACCAGCAGCGGCCTCGTGAGGAGTGTGACCGTGTTCCCTGGCGGCCCGATGGACATGCAGCAGATGCTGCAGCAGGTGCAGAAGCTGCAGCAGCAGATGCTCGACGCGCAGGACGAGCTCGGCCGCACCCACGTCGAAGGCACGGCGGGGGGCGGTCTGGTGGCGGCCACGGTCACCGGCACCGGCGAGCTGGTGGGCCTGCAGATCCGGCCCGAAGCGATCGACCCGGACGATCCGGAGACGCTGGCCGACCTCGTGCTCGCTGCCGTGCGCGACGCGACGACCAACGCTGCGGAGCTGCAATCGAAGACCATGACCCCGCTGACGCAGGGCCTGGGCGGGTTGAGCGGGTCGGGCGGCCCGTCCGGCGGCAGCGGCGGGCTCGGCCTGCCGGGAATGTAGGCGGTGTTGTACGAGGGTGCCGTCCAGGACCTCATCGACGAGCTGGGTCGCCTGCCCGGCGTGGGGCCCAAGAGCGCGCAACGGATGGCGTTCCACCTGCTGGCCGCCGACCCCGTCGACGTCCGCCGGCTGGTGCACGCGCTGACCGAGGTCAAGGAGCGGGTGCGCTTCTGTCGAATCTGCGGGAATGTCGCCGAGGCGCAGGAGTGCCGCATCTGCCAGGATCCTCGTCGGGACCTGACGGTGATCTGTGTGGTGGAGGAGCCCAAGGACGTCGTGGCAATCGAGCGCACCCGTGAGTTCCGCGGCCGCTACCACGTGCTCGGCGGTGCGATCAGCCCGATCGAGGGTGTCGGCCCCGACGACCTACGCATCACCGAGCTGATGCGTCGCCTCGCTGACGGCGTCGTCACCGAGGTGATCCTGGCCACCGATCCCAATCTCGAGGGCGAAGCCACCGCGACCTACCTGGCGAGACTGCTCAAGCCCATGGGCCTGCAGGTGACCCGGCTGGCCAGCGGTCTGCCCGTCGGGGGAGACCTGGAGTACGCCGACGAGATCACTCTGGGGCGGGCGTTCGAGGGGAGACGACTGCTCGATGTCTGACGATCTGACCGACTTCACCGGCGAGATCGCCGACCAGGTGGAGTCCTTCGTCGTGGCCGTTCGCGAGATCGCCGCCGGTCACGACCCGGAGCACGCGGTCTCGCTGCTGCTGCTGCAGGTCTCCCAGCTCCTGCTCGCCGGCGGCCGGCTCGGGGCGATCAACGACGTGGTGCCCGAGGAGCGCTTCGAGCCCGACACCGAGTTTGACTCCGACGTCGAGGGCGTCCGCCTGTCGTTGGCCAACCTGCTCGCGCCCATCGACGAGTACGTCGAGGTCTTCGACCCCTACGCCGCCGAGCCGGAGCTGGTCGAGAACCGCCTCTCCGACGACCTGGCCAACGTGCTCAGCGACCTCATCCACGGTCTGGCCCACTACCGCGCCGGCCGCGCGGGCGAGGCACTGTGGTGGTGGCAGTTCTCCTACCTCGCCAACTGGGGGGCCACGGCGAGCGCGGCGCTGCGGGCTCTGCAGTCGGTCGTGCTGCACGCCCGGCTGGACGCGACCGTCGACGAGACGACGCGGGCCGAGGACCGGATGCTCGCCGAGACCTCGGTGGGGGCGCTCGAGCAGACGGGCGCGCCGTCGTCCTGACGCGCCGCCGCTTCCGGCTGCCGGGCAGCCGCCACCGCTAGAATCGCCGGACCGAGGGTGCGGCCAGGGCGGGGCGCCTCGACAAGCGAGGGGATCACCGCATGGGCCTGGTGGTGCAGAAGTACGGCGGCTCCTCCGTCGCCGACGCCGACCGCATCAAGCGCGTCGCCCAGCGCATCGTCGCCGCCCGCAAGGCCGGCAACGACGTCGTCGTCGTCGTCTCCGCGATGGGCGACACCACTGACGAGCTGCTCGACCTGGCCCAGCAGGTCAGCCCGCTGCCCCCGGGGCGCGAGCTCGACATGCTGCTCACCGCCGGCGAGCGCATCTCCATGGCCCTGCTCGCCATGGCGATCGCCAACCTCGGCCAGGAGGCCCGATCGTTCACCGGCAGCCAAGCCGGGGTGATCACCGACTCCTCGCACGGCAAGGCCCGCATCATCGACGTCACGCCCGGGCGCATCCGCTCGGCACTGGACGCGGGCCACATCGCCATCGTGGCCGGGTTCCAGGGCGTGTCCCAGGACAGCAAGGACATCACCACCCTCGGCCGCGGCGGCTCCGACACCACCGCGGTGGCGCTCGCGGCCGCCCTGCAGGCCGAGGTGTGCGAGATCTACACCGACGTCGACGGCGTCTACACCGCCGACCCGCGCCTCGTGCCCACCGCCCGCCGGCTGCCGAGGATCTCGTACGAGGAGATGCTCGAGCTGGCCGCCGGGGGCGCGAAGGTGCTCCACCT
Organism: Actinomycetota bacterium; assembly: GCA_030773555.1. GTDB lineage: Bacteria > Actinomycetota > Actinomycetes > JALYMT01 > JALYMT01 > JALYMT01. The sequence goes on from JALYMT010000154.1 coordinate 3,083, forward strand.
GCGGTGCGTGGAGTACGCCCGCCGCTACGGCATGCCGGTCCACGTCCGCTCGTCGTTCTCCAGCCGCGAGGGCACGTGGGTGACCGAGGCAGGGAAGGACGACATGGAGCAGGCGATCATCTCCGGCGTGGCCCACGACCGGAGCGAGGGCAAGATCACCGTCGTGGGCGTGCCCGACAAGCCGGGCGAGGCCGCGTCGATCTTCCGTACCCTGGCCGAGGCCGAGGTCAATCTCGATATGATCGTGCAGAACGTGTCGGCAGCCTCGACGGGGCGCACGGACATCTCCTTCACGCTGCCCAAGACCGACGGGGCGACGGCGATGGCGGCCCTGTCGAAGATCCAGGACCAGGTCGGCTTCGAGTCGCTGCTCTACGACGACGCCGTCGGCAAGGTCTCGCTGGTCGGCGCGGGCATGCGCTCGTCACCCGGGGTCTCGGCGCGGTTCTTCGGCGCGCTCGCCGACGCCGGCGTGAACGTCGAGGTGATCTCCACCTCGGAGATCCGCATCTCCATCGTGTGCCGCGAGGACGACGTGCCCTCGGCCGTCGCCGCCGTGCACAGCTCCTTCGGCCTGGACGCCGAGGACGAGACCGCGACCGTGTACGGAGGGACGGGACGATGAGCGGACTGCGGGTAGGGGTGGTCGGTGCGACCGGCCAGGTGGGCACGGTCATGCGAGCCCTGCTCGCCGAACGGGCGCGCTTCCCCATCGCGGAGCTGCGCTTGTTCGCCTCGGCGCGCTCCGCCGGGCGCCCGCTGGCCTGGCAGGGCGGCGAGGTCGTCATCGAGGACGCGGCCACCGCCGACCCCTCGGGTCTCGATCTCGCGATCTTCTCCGCCGGGGCGAGCACCTCGCGCGCGCTGGCGCCGAAGTACGCCGCTGCGGGCGCCACCGTCATCGACAACTCCTCCGCCTGGCGCCTCGACCCCGAGGTCCCGCTGGTCGTCAGCGAGGTCAACCCGGGCGCGATCGCCGACGCGCGCCGCGGCATCATCGCCAATCCCAACTGCACGACCATGGCGGCGATGCCGGTGCTGAAGCCGCTGCACGACGAGGCCGGCCTCGTCCGCCTGGTCGCGAGCACCTACCAGGCGGTCTCCGGCAGCGGCCTCGCCGGGGTCGACGAGCTCGACAAGCAGGCGCGCCAAGTCGTCGACCGAGCCACCGAGCTCACCCACGACGGGCGCGCCGTGGAGTTCCCGGCACCGCAGAAGTACGTACGCCCGATCGCGTTCAACGTGCTGCCGATGGCCGGGTCCCTCGTCGATGACGGGTCGGGGGAGACCGACGAGGAGCAGAAGCTGCGCAACGAGAGCCGCAAGATCCTCGACATCCCCGACCTGCGGGTGTCGGGTACGTGCGTGCGGGTTCCGGTGTTCACGGGGCACTCGCTGTCGCTGAACGTGGAGTTCGCCCGGCCCCTGGCGCCGGAGCGGGCGCTTGAGCTGCTCTCGAGGGCGCCGGGCGTCGCGGTCAGCGAAGTGCCGACGCCGCTGGAGGCCGCTGGGCAGGACCCGAGCTACGTCGGTCGGGTGCGCGCGGATACCTCGGTCGAGGGGGGACGCGGGCTGGTGCTCTTCGTCAGCAACGACAACTTGCGCAAGGGCGCGGCGCTGAACGCCGTACAGATCGCCGAGCTGGTGGCCGCCTCCCGCGCCTGACCTCAACCCCTCCCCGTGATCAGGCAATCACCGCGTTGATCAAGCTCGGAATCTGCACGATCAACGCGAGCAGTACATGATCACTCGGGGAGGTGGCGGGCGGCGAAGTCGAGCTCGGCCCGCATCTGCCGGATGCGCTCCTCGACCACCAGCGAGCCGTGACCGGCGTCATAGCGGTAGAGCTCGTGCGGAGCCTGCCGGGCGCGCAGCCGGGTCAGGTAGTTCTCGATCTGCCGGATCGGGCAGCGGGGGTCGTTCTCGCCCGCCAGGATCAGCACCGGCACCCGGACCTGGTCGACGTAGCTGATCGGTGAGGACGAGTGGTAGCGGTCGGGGACCTCGTCGGGTGAGCCGCCGAACAGGGACCGGTCGAAGGCCTTGAGCCCTTCCATCTCGTCCTCGTAGGCGGCCACGTAGTCGGCGACCGGCACCGCGGCGATGCCGAGCGACCACAGCTCGGGCTGGGTGCCGATGCCGAGCAGGGTGAGGAAGCCCCCCCACGACGCGCCGGCGAGGACGATGCGGGCGGCATCGAGCAGTCCGGAGTCGACGGCCCGGTCGCGAACCGTTGCCAGGTCCTCCAGCTCGGTGACCCCCACGCGGCCCTCGATCGCGTCGCGCCACGCGGCCCCGTAGCCGGTAGAGCCGCGGTAGTTGACCCGGACCACCGCGTAGCCCGCGTCCACCCAGGCGGCGACATCGGCGGCGAAGCCGTCGACGTCCTGGGACGTGGGGCCGCCGTGCACGAGGAAGATGCCGGGGTGTGGTTGCGCCCCGGGGGGGCGGGACACCAGCGCATGGATGCGCCCGCCCGGCCCCTCCACCCAGGCGTCCTCGACCGGGACCGACGGCGGTGCCGGCGGGCCGGGCGGGGTGAGCACGGTCGCACCCGTGGTCGAGCGGATCGAGGCGGGCACCGCCGCGGACGACCAGGAGTACTCGACCGTGCCGTCGGGACGCGCCGTCGCCCGGCCCACCAGGCCCCGTGGCGTGCCCAGCGGGGTGAGGCTCGCCGCGGCCAGCTCGTAGCGGTACAGCTCGCTGCGCGCGGCGCGCCTGTGCGAGACGAGGACGGCCCGGCCGTCGGCGTACCACTGCCCGGAGATCTCGCCGGGCAGGTCGATGCGCAGTTCTGTCTGCTCGCCGGTCGCGACGTCCCAGACGAGCAGCTCTGGGCGACCCCGCCGCTCGTGGGCCACGAGCAGGCGGGCATCGCCCGACACCGGCGGGAAGCCGAGCACGTCCAGATTCTTGCCCGGGCCGTCCCACAGGTCCCCGACCGCTGCGCCGCCGCGGGTCAGCACGCGCAGCGCGCGGTGGCGGGCGTCGCCGTGCTCGCTGTGGCCGATGGCGATCAGGGAGCCGTCGTCGCTGAGGTCGCCGACGTAGGCGTCCTGTTCGTGGGCGTAGAGCTGGACGGGGGAGCGAGCGGGCTCGGCCAGCCAGATCGCCGTGCCGCCCTCGTCGGACTGACCCACCACGGCCGTGCCGTCGCGGCCGAGGGCCAGCCCCGCGGAGTAGGAGGCGTCGAGCTGCGGGACCGCCGGCTCGTCGGATCCCCCGTCGAAGGGCTGGCGCATCCACACGCCGTACTCGTCGCCGTCGGTGTCGGCGAACCACCAGATCTCTCGCCCGCTCGGGTCGAGCATGCCGTCGGAGGTGCCGTTGGGGCGCTTGGTGGCCTGCCGGGAGTCGTTGCTCGAGCGGTCCCAGACGTAGAGCTCGAAGGTGCCGGTCTCGTTGGACAGGTAGAGACACCGATGCGGTGCGTCGAGTGCCCAGTCGGGCAGCGAGACCCGGGCCGCGCGAAACCGCTGCTCCCACACGGGGATCTGACCGGGGGAGGTATCGGCCGCCATGGCCGCCGACGCTATCGAATGTCCACGGTCACCGGCATGTCGACGAGCGCCGCCACCAGGGCGTCCACCTCGGCGGCGGTGTTGTAGGGACTGAGACCGACGCGCACCATCCCGCCCGTCTCGGCCAGGCCCAGCCGGCGGACGAGCTCGAGGGCGTAGTAGTGGCCGTCCCAGACGCAGAACCCCTGCGCCCCCAGGGCCGCTCCGACCTCCCGGGGATGGCGCCCGGCCAGCCGGAAGGCGAGCGTGGGCGTACGGGCGGCCGGCGCGCCGTAGAGCCGGAGGCCGTCGACGGCGGCCAGCCCGGCGACCAGCCGGGCGAAGAGCTGCTGCTCGTAGTCCTCGACGGCAGCCATCGACCCGAGCGCGCGCTGCCGGCGGCTACCCGTGCTCGGGACGAGATCGGCGAGATAGTCCACGGCGGCGGCCACGCCGGCGAGCAGGGCGAACGACGGCGTGCCCTGCTCAAAGCGGTTGGGTACGGCGTCGCTGGCCGGTTCGAGCTTGTCGGGGCGCAGCTCCGCCAGCTCGGCGGGATCGGCGACCACCGCGCCGATGTGCGGACCGCAGAACTTGTACGCCGACAGCGCGTAGAAGTCGGCGCCTAGGGAGGCGACGTCGACCGGGGCGTGCGGAGTGAGGTGGACGCCGTCGACGTAGACCCGCGCTCCGGCGTCGTGCGCGGCCTTGGCGATGGCGGCGACGTCGGGCCGGGTGCCGACGGCGTTGGACGCGCCGGTGAGCGCGACCAGGCGGGTGCGCTCGCTCAGCTGCGACGCGACCGCCTCGACCGGCAGCTCGCACCTGTCGGGCTCGACGTCGGCCCAGCGCACCGTCGCGCCGGCCCGACGGGCGGCCTGCACCCAGGGTCGGACGTTCGCGTCGTGGTCGAGCCGGCTGAGCACCACCTCGTCGCCTGCCCGCCAGGTCTTGGCGAGCGCGCCGGAGAGGATGTAGGTGACCGTGGTCATGTTCGCGCCGAGGACGACTCCGGCAGCGTCGCCGCCGACCAGATCGGCGACGGCTTCGCGGGCGGCCTGCACCGTCTCCCCGGCGCGGATGGAGGAGGCGAAGGGGCCGCCACGGTTGGAGACCGCGCTGCGCATGCTCGCCGTCATCGCCTCGATGACGGGTGTCGGCAGCTGGGTGCCCCCCGGGCCGTCGAAGTGCGCGAGGCCTTCGGCCAGCGCGGGGAACTGCGCGCGTACGGCGGTGACGTCGAAGCCCCTGGCGCTCATGCCCCAGTCGTACCACCGCTCCGGCGGAGCACGAGGCCCGCTCCCGGCGATGCGTGCTCAGGCGAAGGCGAACAGCGGTGGCAGCACGGCGACCACAGCGGCCGCCCACAGACCGTAGATCGGTAGGTAGGTCGTCTGCCAGCGCTCGAGGCGGGAGAAGGCGACCCGCCCGACGAGGAAGCGGACGGAGAGCTGCGCCGCCCAGGCGAGGTTGACCAGCAGCAGGAGGTTGAGGCCGAGGGCCGCGACCCGGTTCGGCGTCCAACCGAGGTCGTTGACGCGGGCCACCATCGTCGTGAGCACGACCGCGTCGAGGACGAGGGCGCTGCCGACGGCGACGAGCTGGAGGCGGTCCAGCATCCCCGCCGGCCGCGCCGGCTCGCGCGCCGAGATGCTGTAGAGCACCAGCCCGAGGACGACCACGAGCAGGACGTCGAAGACCGCGAGCACCTCGCGGTGGAACTGCCCGGCGAACCCGGACACCACGTAGGTGGCGGCGGAGCCGGCCAGCACCACGGCGAACAGCGGGGTGAAGACCGCGGTCAGCACCGGGGCCATGTTCTCGACCACGTCCTGCTTGGCCTCGACCAGCCACGCCGCCACGAGGACCGCACCGGCGGCGCCGGAGGGGAGCACCCACGCGAACAGCGGCTCCACCAGCCCGGGGCTGACGGGTTCGAGGATGAGCGCGGTCAGACCCAGGAGCACCCCGCCGCCCAGCGCGAGAAGCGTGTAGTAGATGAGCCACTCGCCGGTGAAGCGGACGACGTCCATGCGCCGCTCGTGCGAGGTCCAGGTGCCGCCCATGGAGGCGTGGGCGACGGCGAACCACAGCGCCACGGGCAGGTGGAGGGCCACGAGCAGCTCGGTCGAGGAGCTGGGTGCCCACGGGTAGGCGTTGACCACGGCCGCGGCGACGGCGAAGGGGACCGCGGTTCCCCACACCTGACGGCGGGTCAGGCCGCGTCGCAGGGTGAACCAGCCGGCCAGGAACGGCAGCACGAGCAGGCCCGCGCTACGCAGGTAGATGGTGCCCTCCTCGCCCGTGGGCGCTCCCTGGCCGAACAGGCGCGGGACGTGGATGGCGAGTGCTGCCAGCACCGCCAGCACCAGCGCGCTGGTCAGGCCGCTCGAGGCACGCTCCGGCTCGGGGCCGGCCGTCAGGACCAGCTGCTCACAGCCGGCCGCTGTGCTCGCGGGCGAACTCGCGCGAGAGAGCGTCGAGGGCCCCCATCCGCTTGACCGCCACCAGGAACGCCTCGTCGTCGGCGAGCCCGGCTCCGCCCAGGGCGTCGATCTGCTCCCGCAGGTGGGCCTCCAGCTCCTCGACGTCCGGTTCCTGCATGCCGCGGGACCGACTCACGTAGTGGCGCCACTCGCGAATCTGCGCCTCCAGCGCCGCCATGCTCAGGCCATCCCGGGCGCAGGCTGCAGCGGGAGTCGCTCCCAGGCACTGCCCAGGGCGCGCGTGACCGCGGCCCACTGCCGCCGCTGGTCGCTCAGCGCCGTCCGTCCGGCGTCGGTGATCAGGTAGTACTTCCGGCGCCGGCCCTCCGGCGGGGTGCGCCAGGTGGTCGTCACCCACTCCAGCCGCTCCAAGCGGTGCAGCAGTGGATAGAGCATCCCGTCACTCCACTCCAGCTCGCCGCCGGAGAGCTCCCGGACCCGCTTCGCGAGCGCGTACCCGTAGCTCTCGCCCTCGGCGAGGATGGCCAGCACCAGTGGTGTCGCGGACGCCGCCACCAGGTCCTTGTCGATCCGCACGAGACCTCCAGCCGGAAGGCGAGCTCCTATACCTAGCACCACTATGCATAGGAGCAAGGGTGCCCTCCTCGGACTCCTACGGGATCAGCTCGCCGAGGCGTCGTGCCCCCGCGGTGAGCTGTTCCTCCACCGCGCCGGCGTAGCTCAGACGCAGATGTGGCGCGGGCGGCTCGGCGACGAAGTAGGGCCGTCCGGCGCCGATGAGCAGGTCGCGGGCGCGGGCGCGGGCCGTGAGCTCGACATCGTCGACGTCTGGCGGCAGCCGTAGCCACAGGTGCAATCCGCCATGCGGGAGCGCGGCCGACGCCAGCTGCGGCAGGTGCCGACGCAGCTCGGCGGCCAGGTGGTCCCGACGCCGGCGCAGCGCCGTGGCCAAGCGGTGCAGGTGCCGCGGCCACGCGGGGGCGCCGAGAAGTTCGAGCGCGGTCTCTTGCAGGGGCCGGGCCACGCCGAAGTCGTCGACGAGGCGTACGGCCGCGAGCCGGGCGGCAGCCGGACCGCGGGCGACGAGCGCCCCGATGCGCAGGCTGGGAGCGGCGACCTTGGACAGCGAGGACAGGTGCACCACGTGCCCGTCGACGTCGTCGTGCAGCAGCGGCGGCGGGGCAGGGGTGTCGAGGCTCAGGTAGCGCGCCCAGTCATCCTCGAGGACGAAGGCGCCGGCGTCGCGGGCCGCGGCGAGGACCTGCTGGCGCCGCTCGCGCTCGAGCACGGTGCCGGTGGGGTTGGCGTAGGTGGGCTGGAGATAGAGCAGCCGCGCGCCGGTGCTGGCGAACGCTGCGGGCAGCAGGTCCGCACGCAGGCCGCGGCTGTCGGTGGGCACCGGCACCGGGCGCAGCCCGGCGGCGCGCGCGGCGGCGAGCGCGCCGAGGTAGGTGGGGAC
>JALYMT010000155.1 GCA_030773555.1 Actinomycetota bacterium
CGCTCGCCCATCGGCTGCATCGACTTGCGCCGCCCGTCCAGCAACAGCCCCCGCACGTAGGTCTGCGCCTTGTCCCGCTGATCGCAGCGGGGCAGCGGGACGAACATCTCCGCCGCGAACGCCTCCAGCCGATCCCGCACGCCGGCCAGCTCTCCAGGAGTCATCATCCATGACAGCACCACGAAGCACACCGATGTAAGACCTAACCAGGTACTACTAGGCGAGGCCCCGCACCGCGACGGCCAGGTCGCGCTCGCCGCGGATGGCCTCGACCATCCGCAGCACCCGCACGGTGGCCTGCACGTCGTGGGCGCGGAACACGCGGGCGCCCAGCCAGGCGCTGACCGCGGTGGCGGCGAGCGTGCCCTCCAGGCGCTCGCCCACGGGCAGGTCGAGCGCCTCCCCCACGAAGTCCTTGCGGCTGAGCGCGACGAGCACCGGCCATCCGGTGTCCACCAGCTCGCCCAGCCGGCGGGTCACCTGCAACGAGTGCCGACTGTTCTTGCCGAAGTCGTGGCCGGGGTCGACGAGGATCCCATCGCTGCGCACCCCGGCGCTGCTCGCCCGCTGGGCCAGCCCGGTCACCGTACGGATGACGTCGGCGACCACGTCCTCGTAGCTCGTGCGGTGCGGCGGGGTGCGGGGCGGGAGATGCCCGGCGTGGGTGCAGACCAGTCCGGCGCCGTACCGCGCGGCGACCTCGACCAGGGCGGGGTCGGCGCCGCCCCACGCGTCGTTGAGCAGGTCGGCCCCGACCTGGCACACTCCGTCGGCGACCTCGGAGCGCCAGGTGTCGACGCTGATGACGACGGCGGGATGCCGCTTCCGGATCGCGGCCACGAGATCGACCGTGCGGCGCAGCTCCTCGGCGACCGGGACGTCGTCTCCGGGCGCGGCCTTGACCCCGCCGACGTCGATGATCGCCGCCCCCTCGGCCACCGCCCGGTCCGCGCGTTCGAGGGCGGCCGACAGCGCGTACGTGTCGCCGCGGTCGTAGAACGAGTCCGGCGTGCGGTTGACGATGGCCATCACCACCCGCTCGGTCGCTCCGAACGTCCGGCTGCCCAGGCGTAGCGGCATGGCTCCCTCCGATCCGGCCCTAGCATGCCGCCCGGCGACGACGAGGGGGTGAGGCGTGCTGGTAGGCGCGGCCGTCTGCCCGCACCCACCGCTGCTGGTGCCAGCCGTCGGCGCCGGCACGCCGGCGGTCGAGGACGTACGAGCGGCGGCCGCGGCTGCCGTACGCGCCCTGCTCGCGACCAGGCCCGAGCACGTGGTCGTCGTGGGCTCGGGGCCCGGCACGGCGTCGTTCGGCCCGGATGCCTGGGGCAGCTTCGCCGGCTACGGCGTCGAGGCGGCCGCCGGTCTCGGCCCGCCGGAGGACCGGCAGGGCCCACCCCGCCTCCCCCTGGCACTGGCGGTGGGCGCCGATCTGCTCGCGCGAGCGGGCTGGCGGGGGGAGGCGAGCGGGCTGGCGGTCCGATCGGAGGCCCCTTCGGCCGAGGCCCGCGAGCTGGGCTCGGCCCTGCGCCGCCCGGCTCGCCCCACGGCGCTGCTCGTGATGGGCGACGGCAGCGTCCGGCGAGGCAACCAGGGACCTGGAGCCTTCGACGAGCGCGCGCCGAGCTTCGACCGGAAGGTGACCGCGGCGCTCCAGGCCGGCGACTGCTCGGAGCTGCTCGCCCTCGACGCGGCGCTGGCGCAGGAGCTCCTCGTCGCCGGCCGGGCCGCCTGGCAGGTGCTGGCGGGTGCGGCGGCGCCCCACGTCGCCGGGTGGCAGCGCCGCGTCAGCTACGACGGGGCGCCGTTCGGCGTGGGCTACGTCGTGGCGACGTGGCTGGTTCCCCTCACCCCGCCGCGCGTGCCTCAGACCGCCGCGGGAATCGAGATGCCGACGCCGCCGCGGGTCTCGGCACCGTAGCGCTGCTTCTCGCGGGCCAGGTCGAGCCGCCCGATCCGCTTGCGGGCCGCGCGGGCCTCGTCGTCGAGGAGCTCGGCGGGGATCAGCCAGACGATCTCGAACTCGAGCCCGTCGGGGTCGCGACCGTAGAGGCTCTTCGTGGTGCCGTGGTCGGAGGAGCCGACGAGCCCACCCGCCTCCTCCAGCCGCTGGGCGGTGCGCTCCAGCTCGGCGAGGGTGTCGACCTCCCAGGCCAGGTGGTAGAGCCCGACCGTGGCCCGGCCGGCCTGCGACGGACCCGCCCCCTCGCCCACCTCGAACAGCCCGAGGTCGTGGTCGTTGGTGGAGTCGGGCGCCTGCAGGAACGCCGCGCCCCCGAAGCCCTCGGGTGTCATGTTCACCGGGGAGAAGCCGAGGACGTCGCGATAGAAGGCGACGCTGCTCTCCAGATCGCGGACGAACAGCACGGCGTGGTTGAGACGGTGGATGCCCATCGGAGTCCTCCTACTTGAGCGTTCAACTACGGCCAGAGTACTCCTGCGCAGTTGAGAGTTCAATGATCAGGGGTAGGCTCTTTCCTGTGGCCGAACCCCGCTGGTTGGACGAGGACGAGCAGCACGCCTGGCGTGCCTACCTGACTGCCACCCGCCTGCTCGCGGAGGCGCTCGACCGCGAGCTGCAGCGCGAGGCCGGCATGCCGCACGCGTACTACGAGATCCTCGTGCGCCTCTCGGAGGCGCCCGCCCGCACCCTGCGCATGAGCGCGCTCGCCGCGGTCACCTCCTCCTCGCGCAGTCGGGTCTCGCATGCCGTTGCCCGGCTCGAAGAGAGCGGGTGGGTGCGCCGCGAGAGCTGCCCCGCCGACCGTCGGGGGGCCCTCGCGGTGCTCACCGATGCGGGATACGCCGCTCTCGCCGCCGCCGCGCCCGGGCACGTCGACGGGGTCCGGCGGCACCTGCTCGATCCGCTCACCCCCGAGCAGGTGAGCCAGCTCGCCGCGATCAGCGAGACTCTCCTGCGTCACTTCGGGTCCACCTCCGGAGAGCACGACCAGCAACCCGCCGCGTAGCGGCAGGCCGAGGGGCCGGCGGCTTGGACGGACCGGCAACCGCGGCAACTGCATGATCACCGCAAGAGGTGCTTGATCAACACCAGAAGTGCATGATCAGCCCGCGGCGTGCGACAGTGCGGACATGGCTACCTGGGAGGCGATCACCGAAGCGGCGCCCGACTTCGCGCAGGCGGTGCGGCGACGTTTCGACGCGCACGGGCTGGCCACCCTGCGCAGGGACGGCTCCCCGCGCATCAGCGGCATCGAGGCGAGCTTCCGGGACGGTGAGCTCTGGCTCGCGGGGATGCCCGGATCGGTCAAGTTCCTCGACCTGCGCCGCGACCCTCGGCTGGCCTTGCACAGCGCTTCCGAGGACCCCGAGATCTGGACCGGCGACGCCAAGGTGGGCGGTCGGGCCGTCGCGGTCACCGATGCCGGCGCGCTGGCCGCCTTCGCCGGCGCCGGGCAAGGCAGCGAAGCGCCCTCGCCCGGCTCGTTCGAGCTCTTCCGGGTGGAGCTGAGCGAGGCGGTGCTCGTCCAGCTGGGGGACCCGGCGGACCACCTCGTCATCGAGTCCTGGCACGACGGCACGGGGCTGCGGCGCGTCGAGCGGCGATGATCCGGGCCGCCACCTCCCCGAAACCCTGGCGAGCGGGACCCGCGGGTCCTAGCGTGGGCCTCCTCTTCCAGGAGGGCCCGTGCTCGTCTCCGATCTGCTGCGCCGCAAGGGCGACTTCGTCGCCACGGTCTCGCCCACGACCACCGTCTCCGCCCTGCTCGCCACTCTCGGCGAGCACAACATCGGCGCTGCTGTCATCACCTCGCCGAAGGGTGCGCTCGCCGGCATCGCCTCGGAGCGCGACGTCGTACGTGCCCTCGCCGCCCGCGGCGCCGATGTGCTCGAGGCCGACGTCACCGAGATCATGAGCCGCAACGTCACGACGGCGAGCCCGGAGGACCACATCGACAGCCTCATGCGGGCGATGACCGAGCAGCGCATCCGTCACGTCCCCGTGGTCGCCGACGGTCGGCTGCTCGGGATCGTGAGCATCGGTGACGTCGTCAAGATCCACGTCGACGAGCTGGAGTCGGAGCGGACGAGCCTGCTGGGCTACATCAGCTCCGCGGGCTGACTCGCCCCGCCTATCCTGACGGGCATGGCCGCCTACGACTACCGCTGCCACCCCTGCGACACCGTCTTCGAGGTGCGCCGCGGCATCTCCGACGACGCCTCCGACGTCCGCTGTCCCGACGGACACCGGGAGGTCAGCAGGGTGTGGTCCGCCGTGGCCGTCGGTGGCCGCGCTGCCGGTGCCCCCGGCGCATCGGCCACGCCCGCGGCTGGCGGATGCTGCGGTGGTGGCTGCTGCGGCTGAGGCTTCCGCCGATCGCCGGCTGGAGAGGGGTGCCTTCCGGCCGGAGCGGTGATCATGCATTCTTCACCAGGATGAGGCGCAGGAACTTCCCGTCGCGGGGAGGCGGCGCCCAGGGGCCGGTGGAGCTGTCCGAGCGGCTCGACCCAGTCGGCGGCGTCACCGTCCGCTCGCTGGTCGCGGGTTCGCGGGACGCCGGCGTGCACGTCGTCCTGCTACCGGGGCTCGGCGCGCTGGGGTATCTGCTGCCGACACTGCGGGCTCTGGCCGCCCGCGGCGCCCGCTGCTCCCTGCTGGATCTCCCGGGATTCGGCTCGGCCCGTGCCCGATCCGCGCCCCCCACGGTCCTCGGAGTCGCCGACGCCGCGGCCGCCTGGGTCGCGGCGCTGGGCACCGGTCAGCGGCTGATCCTGGCCGGGCACTCGACAGGGGCGCAGGCCGCCCTGCTGGCGACGCTGCAGCTGCAGGAGGTGGGACCTCCGGCCGCTCTCGTCCTCGCCGGGCCCACGTTCGCACCTTCCCAGCGGCGGCTCGGCAAGCTCGTGGCCGTGGCGGCCGCGGCCTACCGGCGGGATTCGCCCCGGGAGCTCCTCGTCCTGCCTGACTACCTGCGGGCCGGACCCGACCTCATGACCCTGCTGCGCTCCGCTCTCGCTGACCGGCCGGAGGAGCACGCCGCAGCGCTGCGCATCCCCCTGCTGGTCACCGCCGGGGAGCACGACGCCTTCGCGCCGCGGTGGTGGCTGGGGACACTCGTACAAGTCGCCGGCCGCACGTCGGAAGCACGCTGCGTGCGCCTCCCCGGCTCGCACAACAACCCGTACACCCAGCCGGAGCTACTGGCGGAGCTGGTCCTTACCGCCGGCACCGTTGTCGACCGCACCCAGCGCTAGCGGTACGTCGCCCTGACGGCAGGCAAGGATCCAGACTCCCTCCGTGCTTGGCCGGTCAGCTACCCGAGGCGCGACTTCAGCAGCTGCTTGCCCTGCTCGGCGCCCTTGCGGCTGTGCTCCTGCGCCTGCTGGAACAGTTGGGCGAGCTCGTTGTCGTTGGCTCGCTCGGCATCCTGGATGTAGGTCTGCAGTCGCAGGGCGTTCTCCAGGCAGGTCTGGGTGAACCAAAGCAGGTTGTAGTCCTTGTCGGCGGTCCCGGTGGTCTGCCCGGTCTCGCTGGTGGTGGTCATGGCATCCTCCTCAGCCAGTTGCAGGGCAGGTCCTCCTACCCGGTCGAGCCGCTGTGACGCACCAGTCCTCCAGACGCCGTACGAGCGCCTGCCGGCCGAAGCTCACTCCGTACTGGACGCCACCGCGGCGACCGGGCCGGCTTCTCCGTGCGCGGGCCCGTCGAACTGGCGCACCGCTGGCTGCCGTCCCACCGCTCGGCGGTGAGCGGGACGCTCGGCGCGCCGGGCCGCCTCCGGGAACAGCCGGGCGAGCACGCGCTCGGTGGCGTGCCCGTCGTCGAGGTGGCAGAACTCCTCGCGGAACTGCGCGTAACGACCCGCGAAGGCCTCGCGAAGGGCGGGCAGGTCGCGCAAGGCCTCGATCAGTTGGGACGTCGTCGTCACGAGCGGGCCCGGCGCGTGGTCAGCGAGCTCGAAGTAGAAGCCACGCAGGACATCGCGGTAGTGGGCGAGGTCGTAGGCGTAGAAGAGGATCGGCTTGCCGGTCACCGCGAAGTCGAACATCGTCGAGGAGTAGTCGGTGACCAGGAGGTCAGCAGCCAGATACAGCTCGCTGATCTCCGGGTAGCCGGACACGTCTCGGACCTGGGCGTGGCTGGCGCCGTGGAGCCGGTCGGCCATGAGGTAATGGGCCCGTACGAGCAGACAGTGATCGTCGCCGAGGTGCGCGACGAAGTCGTCGACGTCGAGCTCCAGGGGGACCGAGCCGGCGCTGCCGTAGAAGACTTCGTCGCGCCACGTGGGCGTGTAGAGCACCGCGGTCACCCCGTCGGGGATGCCCAGCTCCCGCCGGACCCGGGCGCGCACCCGGTCGCGGCCGGTCCAGTGCAGGACGTCGTTGCGGGGATAGCCGGTCTCGAGCACGTCCCCGGCGAAGCCGAACGCGGATCGCAGCACCGGGGTGCTGCGGGCGTTCGGGGAGACGAGGTAGTCCCAGCGCGCGATGTCGGGGGCCAGCGACTCCAGCCGGCCGGGCCGTGACCAGAGCGCGTCGAAGTGAATGCGCTTGAGCGGGGTGCCGTGCCAGCTCTGCAGGTAGACCGTGTTGGGGCGCTTGCGCCACTCCAGGTCGAGGTAGCTGTTGGACACAACGACGTCAGCAGACTCCAAGGCGTCGACCCAGGCGCCGCCCCTCGGGGCGATCTCCACGTCGGGCGGAAAGCTGTGCGTGTGTGCCGACTCGGACAGCCAGACGTGGCGTCCGTCCTGCCTCCGCCTGCGAAGCGCCGAATAGATCGCCCGCGGGCTGTCGGAGTACCGGCCACCGAAGCTGTTGTAGACGACGGTCAGCTTGCTACTCATCACCCTCCTGTTCCGGGCGCTTCTCGCCCAACCGTGCGCCACGCGAACCCGCCAGAGGGATGCTCCGAGCGTTACCCCGATCCCGCCGTTCCCGACCTCCGGTACGGCACACAGCGGCGATGAACCGGGAGCGGTGCCCGGAACGACCGCCGATGTCGCCGAGGCTCCTGTACCTCCCACCGATCCCGCATGCGCACACCGCCAAACGGGCCGTTGGAGGTCAGCTATTTCCACTGTCACCACAGCCGCGCGCCGACGGTGACCTGCCAGGTCCCCGGCGCGCTGGGTCCCCTTTCCCCTCACGAGCTTTCCAGAACGTGCCCACCGTGCGGGGTACGCGACCGAGGGCCGTCAGCGGTCGAGCGCTGCGGGAGCCGTACGGACTCGATCGCCGGCCGGGGCCGACCGTGCGGGGGAGCCGGC
>JALYMT010000156.1 GCA_030773555.1 Actinomycetota bacterium
CGACGACCACCGCGTCGACGAGGATCCCGGGAATCTTCACCTCGCGCGGGCTGAGCATGCGCCGCTCGCTGACCCGCTCGACCTGCACAATCACCACGCCGCCGGAGTTCTTCGCCGCCTGCGCCATCGACAGCGCCTCCAGGGTGAGCGCCTCCCGCTCCATCGTGATGTTGCCCTCGTCGTCGGCGGTCGTGCCGCGCAGCAGGGCCACGTGGATCGGCAGGGCGGGGAAGAAGAGGTACTCCTCCCCGCGCAGCGTCACGAGCTCGACCAGCTCCTCGTTGGTGCACCCGTTCATGCGCCCACCCCCGTGGCGGGGATCGACGAACGTCCCGAGCCCCACCTTGGTGATGACTCCGGGACGCCCGCCGGCGATCTCGCGGAACAGGTGGGAGATCACGCCCTGCGGCCAGCAGTATGCCTCGATCCGGTCGTCGAGGGCGAGGACCCCCAGGCCCGGCACCAACCCCCAATGGCCGCCGATGACCCGGCGCACCATGCCCTCGGCGCCGAAGTGGTTCAACCCGCGGGCGCCACCGTCGCCCTGGCCCGCCGCGTACACCAAGGTGAGATCGTGGGGCGAGCCGGTGGCCTGGAACCGGCGCTCCAGCGCGAGCGCCAGCTCCTCGGCGAACCCGTTGCCGACGAACCCGCCGGTCGCGACCGTGTCCCCGTCGAGGACGATCTGGGCGGCGTCGTCGGCGGAGATGACCTTGTTGCGGCGCACGGCGCTATCCGTCCTCGTACGTCAGCGGACGCCGGCAGGCACCCGCTGGGCCGCGATATCCCTCGTCAGGTCGCTGCGCGCGATCTCCCGGCTGGCGAAGACGGCGAGCAGGGTGAGCACAGCGGCACCAGCGAGGTAGAGGGAGATCGGGAACGCGCTGCCGTAGCGGATGAGCAGCGAGGTGGCGATGATCGGGGCGAGGCTGCCGGCCACGATCGAGGAGACCTGCCCGGCCACCGACAGGCCGCTGTAGCGCACCTGCGTCGAGAACATCTCGGAGAAGTACGAGGCCTGTGGGCCGCACATCGCCCCATGGAAGATCAGCCCGATGGTGCCGGCGAGCACCAGCATCGGGAACGAGCGGGTGCTGTACAGGTTGAAGAAGAAGAAGCCCCAGATGCCGACGCCCGCGGCGCCGAGGAGGTAGACCGGGCGCCGACCGAAGCGGTCGGACAATGCCCCCATCAACGGGATCACGAAGAAGTGGACCGCCGAGGCGATCAGCGCCGCGTTGAGCGCGGTCTGCTGCGTCAGCCCCACCTCGCGCCGCACCGTACGACGCTGCGGTGCGACGGTGGCTTCGTGGTGCGAGGGACAACGCCCATCACCTTCATCACTTGCCGGACAGCGAACGAGTGCCCCGCGTCTACCAAATCCGCTGCCCGCCAAACCCGGGGAGAACACGCCGGATGCGCAACGGCCGCGCAGGGTGTTCCTGCGCGGCCGTCAGACGTCCGACGTCCAGCGACGTCGGTCGGTGCGTTCAGCGGGCGCGGTTCGCGGCGGTCCAGGTGTCCGGGCCGACGATTCCGTTGACCGCGATGCCCGCCCGGCGCTCGAGCGCCTTGGTCGCGGTCACCGTGTTCTTCGAGAAGTACCCATTCACGTGCTTGGCGCCGAGGAACCCGGCGGCGGCCAGGCGCCGCTCGTAGCGCAGCACGTGACGGTTGCGGTCGCCCACCTCGAAGTAGCTCTTGCCGGGGAACGTCCCAAGGCTGCCCGGCAGGGTGCCGGGGAGCGCGGCCGGCTTGGGTGCCGTCGGGGTGGGCGCGGTCGGGGCGGGAGGTGCGGGCGGCGTCGGCGTGGTGGTGCGCGGCGCCGTCCAGTACGAGGTTCGCTTCCACGCCCCGTTCCACGACAGCGAGAGGTGCACGTGGTCGATGTGCCGCAACGTCGCCGAGCAGCTCGACAGCGCGATCGTGCGGCAGTTCGCGTGCACGTACGGCCGCCAGCCCTCGGCGACGCGCGACGCGGACCAGATCCGGTCGTTCCAGATCACGTACATGACGCCGAGCCGGCGGGCGTTGGCGTGCGCGTTGCCGTGCCGGTCGGTGGCCAGCAGCCAGTCGACGAACGCCTGCCCCTTGGCGCGCTCACCGGCGAGCCGGTAGTCCATCATCCAGTCGATCGCGCGGCCCTCCTCGTGGCCGCTGGAGCTCGCCGAGCACGACCGCGTGGTGCCGTAGTCGGAGAGGCTGCCGCCGAACTCGGGTCGCAGGATCTCGTCGCGCAGGGCGGAGATGCCCGGCTTGACGGTGGGGCTGCACGTGCTCTCGGCCTCGTAGCCCGCGTACGCGTCGATCGTGGCGGGGAACGACGGGGTGGGCAGGGCGGCGGCCGCGGGGGCCGCGGAGGCGGTGCCGAGGGCGGCGGTGGCGGCCACTGCGGCGGCGCCGGCGACGAGCCGGCGGCCCAGGGAACGGTTGCGCAGGACGTGGTGACGCGCGGATGCGGGCATGACGGAACCTCCAGGCGTGAACGGCGTGCCGACCCCCGGACGGGAGCCGGCGAGCACCCCCACGGCGGGGCGGAGGCGCCTGACCCCTCTGCTGTCGACGGCGCGAACCAGGGCTCTGAAGGGCGGCAACCGGCCCGCACTCGTCCGGCGTACGCGCCGCGCGCACTCTTGGCTCCTGCTTGACGCAGCCGCGGGGCGGCGCAGGAATTTCCGTGGGCTGGTGCAGGCTGAGCGCATGACGGTGCCCCTGCAGGACGACTCGCGGCAGCGCCGGTTCGTGCTGGCGAACACCCGGCTCGAGCGCCCGCCGCACGTGCCGGAGGTGCAGCTGCTCCTCGCCGAGGACGTGACGACGGTGTGGCAGCGGACCGAGGACGAGCTCGGGGGCCCGGGGCGGGAGCCGCCGTACTGGGCGTCGGCCTGGGCCGGTGGTCAGGCCGTGGCGCGCTACCTTCTGGACCACCCGCGCGTCGTCGCCGGCAGGTCCGTCCTCGATCTGGCGTCCGGGTCGGGGCTGTGCGCGATCGCTGCGGCCAAGGCCGGCGCGAGCTCGGTCACGGCCAGCGACATCGACGAGTTGAGCGTGGTCGCGATCACGGAGAACGCGGCCGTGAACGGCGTCGTGGTCCACGCCGTGCTGCAGGACGTGCTCGTCGCCGAGCCGCCGGAGGTCGGGCTCGTCCTCGCCGGGGACGTCAGCTACGAGCGCGGCATGACGGAGCGGGTCTTCCGCTGGCTGCGGAGCTGTCGCAGCCGCGGCATCAACGTGCTGGTCGGCGATCCCGGACGGGCCTTCCTGCCCCGATCAGGCCTGGTCGAGGTGGCACGCTACGAGATCACCGGCGATCCCACCCTGGAGAACGCCGGCGTCCGGCACGCCGCCGTCTTCACCCTGGACGAACCGCCCCGGGGCTAGATCGCGACGATCGACGGGCAGCGTGGCGGCGCGCCCGTGGCCGCCAGCGCGCGAAACTGGCCGTCGACGCCCTGGGAGTACGCGGCCGCCAGCTCGGGGGTGGCCGCGATCGCCCGCAGTGCCGCCCCCAGGGCGTCGATGTCGGCGAGCGTGCTGGCGAGGCCGGCGCTGGCCCGCACGGCCCCCGGCAGCCGACGCTTCTCCCCGACGCCCGCGTCGTCGCGGTGCAGGGCCACCTGGTCGGGGGTGAGGCGGAGCAGTCGGGTCACCAGGGGGTGGGCGCAGAAGCAGCCGGAGCGCACCGCGATGCCGTGCTCGTGAGCCAGGCGGGCAGCAAGCAGCGCGTGGTGGGTGTCGCCGAGCGTGAAGGCGCCGACGGGCAACCGGTCGCCCGCGGCCGGGCCCAGCCGCACCAGGCCGGGGACGCTCGCCAGTTGCTGGTCGAGCCGGGCCCGGACGTTCGCCTCGTGCGCGGCGATGGCGCGCCACCCGATGCGCTGGAGCTCCTGCACGGCGGCGGCGAGCGCGACGACGCCGACGACGTTGGGGGAGCCCGCTTCTTCGCGGTCGGGCCCGTCGGTCCACAGCACGTCGTCGAGGCCGACGACGTCGACGGTGCCGCCGCCGAGCAGCAGCGGCTCGCCCTCGGCGAGGAGGCAGCGGGGGGCGACCAGAGCGCCCGTACCGAACGGGGCGTAGAGCTTGTGCCCCGAGAAGGCGAGGACGTCGACGCCGAGCTCGGCCATCCGGACCTGCCGGTGCGGGGCGAGCTGGGCCGCGTCGAGCACCACGAGGACACCGCGGTCGCGGGCCGCGGCGGCGATGCGCGCCACGGCAGGCAGCCAGCCGGTGACGTTCGACGCTCCGGTCATCGCCAGCACCCGGGGCCGGGGGTGCTCGTCCAGACCGGCCAACACCGCCTCGACGAGAAAGGTCCCGTCGTCGTCCACGTCGACGTAGCGCACCCGTGCGTGGCGCCGCCAGGGCAGCAGGTTGGAGTGGTGCTCGGCGACGGTCGTGAGCACGACGTCGGCTCGGGTGAGTCCGAGCCGGAACGCGACGAGGTTCAACGCCTCGGTGGTGTTGCGGGGGAAGACGGCGACATGGGTCGCCGGGTCGGCGCCGACGAAGTCGAGGACCAGGTCGCGGGCCGACTCGTAGCGCTCGGTGCAGTAGCGCGACTTGGCGCCCGCGCCTCGGTGCACGCTGGAGTACCAGGGCAAGAAGGCGGCCACCGCCTCCGCGACCGCCGGCAGCGCCGAGGTGCTCGCCGCCGAGTCCAGGCTGACGTACGGGCGACGGGAGCCGTCGGGGAGCACCGCCTCGACGTCGTCCCCGACGAGGCGAAGGGGCAGGGTCATGACGTCTCCTGCGGAACGGGGCCGAGGGGTCCGGGGGCGCCGCACCGACCGGCGACGGTGCCGCCCCGGACTCCGTACGCGGCCGTGGGAGCGCGGCGTCGGCCAGGTAGGTCGCGAGCGCCTCCGGGGGGAGGGGCTTGGCGTAGTAGAAGCCCTGGCCGTACTCGCAGCCCACCGCGAGCAGCTCGTCGATCTGCGTCGCGCGCTCGATTCCTTCGGCGACGGTGCGCAGCTGCAGCGTGGCGCTGAGCTGGGCGATGGCCTGCACGAGCGCCCGGTCCTCGGCCCGCCGGTCCAGGCCGGCGACGAAGGAACGGTCGATCTTCAGGGCGTCGATGGGGAACTTCTGGAGATAGGCCAGCGACGAGTAGCCGGTGCCGAAGTCGTCGAGGGCGAGCTGCACGCCCAGCTCCTTGACCTCGCGCAGCCGGCGCAGCGTCGCGTCGGTGTCGTGCAGGAGCAGGGTCTCGGTGATCTCGAGGACCAGTACGGCTGGATCGAGACCGCTCTCGGCGAGGGCCGCGGCGACGTCGTCGGCGACCTGTCCCGACATGACCTGCCGGGCGGAGAGGTTGACGTTGATCCGCAGCGTGCTGCCCGCGTCGGACCAGGCGCGGGCCTGCCGGCACGTTTCGGTCAGGATCCAGCGCCCCACGGGCACGATGAGCCCGGTCTCCTCGGCCAGGCCGATGAAGTCGTTGGGGCCGACGAGTCCCCGCTGCGGGTGCTGCCAGCGCAGCAGCGCCTCGACGCCGGTGACCTGCCCCGTACGCAGCTGGAGGATCGGCTGGTAGTGCAGGACGAACTGCTCTTCGGCGAGGGCGCGCTCCAGGTCGGTGCTCAGGTGCCGGCGGGCGAGCTGGGTGGCGTGGTGGCGCGGGGAGAACACCTCGACCCGGTTCTTGCCGTGCGCCTTGGCCCCGTACATCGCGACGTCGGCGGCCCGCAGCAGGTCGGCGGCCGCCTCGCCGCCGCTGCACGTCGTCGCGACCCCGACGCTGGCCGACACGATCAGCTCCTGGTCCTCCAGCTGCACCTCGGCGGCGAGCGAGGCGAGGATGCGGGCGGCCACCTCCTCGGCGCGCTCCGCACTGCCGGGTCCCGCCAGCAGGACCGCGAACTCGTCCCCGCCCAGGCGGCCCACCGTGTCCGTCGGTCGTACGCAGCCCTGCAGCCGCCGGGCCAGGACGATGAGCAGGTTGTCGCCCGCCGCGTGGCCCAGGCTGTCGTTGACGGTCTTGAGGTCGTCGACGTCGACGAACAGCACGGCGAGGTCCTCGCCGGTGCCGCTGCGGACCGCTTCGGCGTGGCGGAGCCGGTCGGTGAACAGCGCCCGGTTGCCCAACCCGGTGAGGGGGTCGTGCAACGCCTGATGCCGCAGGCGCTCCTCGAGCTCCTTGCGGTCGGACACGTCGCGCATGGTCAGCACGACGCCCTCGACGGTCGGATCGTCCAGGAGATCGTTGCCGACGGTCTCCACGTAGCGGTAGGAGCCGTCGTGGTGGCGCATCCGGCTCGCCACGAACGGCGGGGGGTTGCGCTCGGCCACCACCCGCAGCAGGTAGTCGGTGAACGCGGCCGCGTCCTCGGGATGCACGAGCTCGCGCACCGGCGACCCGACCAGGACCCTGGACGGGTAGCCGAGCACCCAGCTCACCGACGGCGTGGAATAGCGGATCGTGCCGTTGCGGTCGATCACGCTGATGACGTCCGAGGCGTTCTGCACGAGGGAGCGGAAGTGCTCGCCGGCGGCCAGCGCGTCGAGGAGACGGTTGAAGGCGCGGGCGGTGTCACCGAGCTGGTCGTCGGAGTCGACGTCGATGCGTGAGTTCGACGGCGAGCACGACGACCAGTCACCCGTGAGGCTCGCCCGGGTGATCGTGTCCGCGACCGTGAGCAGCCGGACGCTGAGCACCTCGAGCCGGCGGCCGACGACGACGCGGCTCAGCAGGTGGTTGAGCCCCCCGACCAGGGAGCCGGCCAGCAGGCATGCGGTTATGAACGAGGGGCGGAAGGCGTCCTCCGCGGGCACGCCGAGCAGCACGGCGAAGGGCGGGAAGGCGGCGCCGACCACCAGCCCGAGACTCACCATGAAGATCGCCAGGTCCCAGAGGACCCTGCGGGTCAGACGCACCTGCACTCCCTCCGGATCGCCTACCTCGGTTCCACCATCGGTCGCTAGGCGTCGAGGCTGAGCCGGAACCCGCACCGGTCATCCCCGCGCCCCTGACCGGGTGGCCTCGGTCGCCCCCGGTCAAGTCGCCGTTCGGCGAAGCCGACCCCTCTGACGAGACGTTCGCTCCTCGCTGGCCGGCGACGCGACCAGGGGGAATCCGGAAGTGAGCAGATGCAAGGCGCGCCGCGCGGCCGTTCCGGCTCTGCTGCTGGTGCTGGGGCTGGGCCTGCTCGCGCTGCTGCTGGCGCCGCCGGCCACCGCGGCGTCGGGCGGCCTCCGCCAGCCCGCGTACGCCGGTGACTTCCCCGATCCGTTCGTCCTGGTCACGTCCGGCGACTACTACGCGTACGCCACCAACGGCCCGGGCGGGAACGTGCAGGTGCGGCTCTCGAGCGACGACGGGCGTACGTGGCGCGCGGGCCCCGACGCCTTGCCGCGGCTGCCAGGCTGGGCAGCTCCCGGGCTCACCTGGGCACCGTCGGTGGAGCGGTGGGGGGACCGGTACGTCATGTACTACACCACCCGCTACCGACGGGCCGGCCGCCAGTGCATCTCGGTGGCGACCGCGACCGAGCCGGGCGGCCCCTTCGTCGACACGTCCACCAAGCCGCTCGTCTGCCAGCTCTCCCGCGGCGGATCCATCGACCCGGTCCCGTTCCGCGACCGCGACCGCGCGGGCTACCTGCTGTGGAAGAGCGACGACAACGCCGTGGGGAGCGGCTCGGTCCTCTGGTCGCAGCGGCTGCGCGCCGACGGCCGGGGTCTGGTGGGTTCGCCCGTCGCGATGCTCCACCAGGACCGGGCCTGGGAGGGCTACACCATGGAGGGCCCCACGATGGTGCGGGTCGGCAAGGCCTACTACCTCTTCTACAGCTCAGGGTGGTACGACTCCGCGGACTACGCCGTGGGCTACGCGAAGTGCACCGGCCCGCGAGGCGGCTGCCGCAAGGTGACGACCGCGGCCGTGGCTACGGTCGCGCAGCGGCGCCGCCGGGCCCGGCGGGCAGAGCGTCTTTCGTGACCGGTCCGGCCGCTGGCGATTCGCCTACCACGCGTGGAGCCCGTCGAATGTGGGTTATCGCGCGGGTGGGGCCCGCCAGCTGTGGATCGAGGAGCTCGCGTTCGTGGCCGGCCGGTGCTCGGGCCGGCGGGCAAGACCTCGGCCACGCGCCGGCCCTGGTACCGCAGCGGCTCGCCCGGTCGGCCCTAGCTAGTGCTGCATCAGGCAACCTTGGCCCTGTTGATGGTCTCGGCTCGGCGGATGACCCTGCGCAGTTCGGGGTCGGTGGTTCCCCTTGCGGCGCCCTCGCTGCTCTTCAGGGGAGGTCGATGACGACCCCCACGCCGCCCCGGCGGTCGTCGCCCGCCGCGCGAACCGAGCCGTCGCGGCGCCGCGCGACGCCGTGCGCCCCGCCGAAGTAGAGGTCGGGACGCTGCCAGACGTTCACCGGCCAGTGGCGGCGCAGCGCGGCGACGGTCTCGGCCGGCACGCCCGGCTCCGCCTGCAGGGCCGAGCGGTCCCAGTGCAGCCGCGGTGCGCGCACGGCCGCCGCCAGCGGCAGCTGCTGGTCGAGCAGCGCCGACAGCACGGCGGTGAGGGCGCTGCGGATGCGCTCGCTGCCCGCACTGCCCACGCCGATGGTCGTCCCCGCCGCCGTCGTCACCACGGAGGGCGCCATCATCGAGCCGACCCGCACCCCCGGCGGCGTCACGGCGAAGCCGCGTGGGTGGAGGTCGGCCTCGCCCAGCACGTTGTTGAGCTGGATGCCGGTCCCGGGCGCGAACCGGCCGGAGCAGCTGCCGTTCGACGTCGTCATGGCCGCGACGTTGCCCTCACCGTCGACCACGCTGACGTGCGTGGTGCCCCGCGTCGCCATCGGACGGGTGATGTGGCGCTCCGACATCTCGACCAGCACCTCCGCGAGACGTACGTATCCTCCCGGCGACCCGTCCAGCGGGGGGTCCTCCTCGAGCCGGGTGAGGCCGTCCAGGACCAGGCTGCCGCCGAAGGACGGGGGCGGATTCGTCAGCAGCCGGGCGCCCCGGTACGCCTGCTGCAGCGGCTCGCGCTCGATCACCGCGTACGCGCGCAGGTCCTCGGCGGTGACCTGCCCGCCGCCGTCGCTCATCGCGCCCTCCAGGGGACCGGCCACGGGTGGAGCGGCGAAGCCCGTCACCCGGCCCGCACCGACCTCGTCGAGAAAGCCGGCGAGCAGCTCGTTGCGCATCCGGTCACCGACGCCCAGCAGGCGTCCACGGCGGGTGAACACGGCCCGCCCGTCCGGGGAGAGCGTGACGATGTCCTCGAGCAGCGTGAGCAGCGACGCCTGGGTGGAGTCGAGCACGGTTCCGCGATCGGCCAGCTCCCGGGCCGGTGCCACGACGTCGGCGAGCGGCAGGCGACCTCGCCGCCGGTGCACGTGCAGGTAGCCGTCCAGGCAGCCGGGGACCGCCACCGAGCCCCAGCCGACGTGGAAGACCTGGTCGGCCCCGGCGAAGCGCACCGGCACCGGCGTCATCGAGGGCCCGGCTCGCTCCGGGGACCGGCCCCGCCCGGGGGTGTCCACGAAGAAGTCGAACACCACCGCCTCGCCGTCGGCGGGGGCGGCGAGCAGGAAGCCGCCACCGC
>JALYMT010000157.1 GCA_030773555.1 Actinomycetota bacterium
GCCGCCGAGCGCCGCCGCCGGGTGGCGTTCCCGTCTTCCTAGTCCGGCCCTCTCCTGGGCAGCGGCAGCTTCGCGGGGCTACGGATCGTGCGCCACTTAGCGCCCGAGAATCTTGCCGGCTGGGTCGGTGAACGCGTGCCCGCGTGCGCGGTAGAACGCCGCGATGCCGTCGATGGCGGCCGCTGTGTTGCCGCGGTAGCTGCTGTACTCCCTCTCCGGCTCGGCCGACGCTTTGGCGTCGTGCAGAAGGACGATCGGGTGCTTCGAGTACGGGATGGTCGCGCGCCGGACGATGCTCGACTGAAACGCCTGATCGAGCACCGCGGGAGTGCGGTAGTCGAGCGTGTCGTGGCTCCAGTGCACCACGCTCATGCCCTGGGAGCGCGCGAGCCGGCCGGTGCTGTCGGCGACGTGGCTGCCACCCGGTCCTCGGAAGAAGCACGGCCGGACGCCGGTCACGTCACGAATGGCACGGCTGGTGTCCTCGATCTGCTGCGTCTTGACGGAGGACGACAGGTCGTCGAATGGCCCGAACGGCACGGACCCGCGCACGGGCTGCGGATGGGTGTAGGTGTGGTTCGCGATGACGTGCCCGTCCGCCACGATGCGGCGCGCGAGCTCGGGCCGCTTCCTGACGTGCTCGCCCGTCACGAAGAACGTCGCCCGCAGGTCGTGGCGCGCCAGCGCGTCCAACACCTCCCCGGTGTGCGGTCCCGGGCCGTCGTCGAAGGTCAACGCCACGGTACGAGCGCGCGTGGCTGGAGTGTGGCGCAGGATCGACCGGCTGGGCGACGAGCAGCGTGCGTGCGGCTCGGGCAGGGCGACCCGCGGGGCGCTGGCGGCCGCCTTCGCGGTTGGGCCAGTGGTGGCCACTGGTGCCGGTGCCGGTGCCGGTGCCGGTGCCGGTGGAGCGGCGACTGGCTCACCCGAGCCGCAGGCCGTCAGCAGGGCCGCGGTCAGCGCGACGGCCGCCGCGACCCGGCGCGCGGGCGCGGCGGGGCTCGCCCTCAGAGCGCACACAGGCCGGCCCTCCACGTGAACCTTTCCCCGACGGTAGAAGCCCGGGAACCGCTCGTCCGGCGAACGAGCGAACTCACCCGTGCGCTACGGCGGGGTCAGGTCAAGGACCGGGAGGCTGGCACGGGTCGACAGAGCGGCGAGGAGATCTTCCTGACGCGGTTGCCCCAGCACCAGCCGGTAGTGCGCGAGACTTCGTTTGAGCGCCTGGTTGCGCGACTCGTCGGGGCTGAGCGGGAACGGCAGCAGATGCCGCTGGACCGCGTACGGACCGGGATACACCCAGTACGGGCAGAAGTCGCCCAACTTCGGCCACGTGTGGCGAGCCGCGTCGTACGCCGCCTTCCACGGGTCCCGCTCGTCACTGCGGAGGACGTCCCCCCGGTGAGCGAAGCCGATGTTGCGCCGGAGGGCGTGGCCGCCGAAGCGGTTGACCCGTCCTTCGCGTTGCTCGAAGTCGACCGGGTTCGACGGCGTGTTCCAATGCACCACCGAGTGGCACCACCAGTGGAAGTCGATGCCCTCCTGGCCGACGCTCGTGCTGGTCAGCAGGACGAACGGCCAGAAGGGACTGTTGAAAGCCGCCCTCACCTCCGGCAGCCGTACGTCCTCCTGCTGGCCTCGACCAGAGCCGTAGCGGAGGGCGAAGCGGCTACTGAGCAGGATGCTCGTCGAGGGGTGATCCGGATCGAACGCTCGATACGGCGACGGGCGCATGGACAGTGGAGCTGCGGCTGAAGCGGCAAGGATCCGGAGCCCCTTGGCTGTCAGCGTGTCTTCTCCGGACGCGCTCCGGAGGTGGTGCAGGTCCTCGTCCAGGACGGCCTGGAGGTTGCCGGCACGGCAGTAGGCGAGGACGGCCCGCCAGTAGGGGAGGCCGGGGGAGAGGCGGTCGAGCAGGAGCGTGCTCTCGATCCGGTTGAACAGCGATCGGAGTCCGTTGGCCAGGACGGCCGCTGCTTCCCAGAGAGTGTCGTCGGGGATGTCGTCCTGCGGCTGAACCAAGCGTCTGAGCGCTCGCCAGGCCGTATTACCGGGGCTGAAGGCGGCGAGGACGGCCAGCTCGCGCGAGGGTGAGGCTGCGGGTTGCGTCCGACAGCGCGGCGTCGACATGGGCGTCCAGGCGCGAGCTGACGTGTTCGACCGGAGCATCGTCGTCTTCGTGCTGGTCTTCCTGCACGCCGCCGCCCAGCGCGTCGACGGCGAAGTCTTGCGCTCCGGCAGGGATGGCCCCCGGCCAGGCGAAGAAGGAGTCGATCTCGTCGAGTTCCCGGTGTACGCGGCCGTTGCTCGAGGCCTCGACTTCCAGCTGCCGCAGCGCCCACTGCTCGATCTCCGGGCCGTCGAGCGTGCGCATCGGTGAGCGCCGAGCCGCGAGAAGCGGGTCAGCACTCGAAGCGAGCACGGGATGCGGCCAGAAGAGGGCGAGGGTGCTCATGCCCCCAGGGCGACCGTCCTCCATGCGGTAGTCGAGGCGGGTGGCGAGACGTCGCCGAGCGGCCGGGGTGTTCTCCATGAGCCGCTCGGACCCGGCCGCGAGCCGCCGGTCGGCCTCATAGCTCAGCAGACCGGCGATCGCTGTGGGCGTGGCGACCAAGACGAGAAGATCAGCTGCTTGGTGATGCGCTGGGCGAAGGGCTCGGCGTACGGTCCCTCGGGCGTGACGTACGGCATCGACGGTGGCAGCCACAGCAGCTGCCACCAGCCGTCCTCGACCGTGCGCTGCGCGAGAGCACGCAGGCGGGCGTTGCCCATGTCGCACGGCTCGTAGCGCTCGAGGCGGGCGGCGTCGAGCCGCGAGACGCGACCGAGAGCCTCCTCGAGGGCTCGGTTCCTCCGGTGGCGCTTGAGCTCCACCTTCAGGCGCTCGCCCAGGTGGTAGCCCTCGAGGAAGTTCACGAAGTACGGGGCCGACTTCCAGTACTCCACCTGGACATGGCTGCCGACGATCTCCGCGAGGTCGCGCAGACCCACGTAGTCGACGAGGTCGCTGGCCGTCACCCCCGAGACGGGTGTCGAGAGCTCGACGTGCGTGCCCTTGACCTCCGGCCGCTCCGTACGGCACATGTAGCGCAGGAGAAGGCCTCGAAGCTCTCCGACGACTTCGTCGCACGGGCGTCCGGCGAGGAGCAGCGAGCGGTAAGCGCTCAGGGCCCGCTGAACCCTCGAGAGCCACGTCTGGTCCTGCGAGGCCAGGAAGGCGAGGGTCGTCATGAAATCGCCGTAGTGGTCCTCCCCCTCCTCGTCCTCCTCCGTGAGCGTGAAGGGCTTGTACGGGGTCGCCGAGAGGAGCAGCGTGCGGGCCTGGCCCCATTCGAAGAGGTGATGCGCGAGCTCGGCTGCCTCGCCCCCGGTGTTCCGATCGAGCAGGTGCCGGAATCGCTGGAACTCGTCGAGGATGATCAGGTCGGGCTCGAGGGCGCGCACGCTCGCCCGGGCCATCAGGTCGCGGAGCTGACCGATGACGTGCCGTGCCCTCTCTCGGAGATCCCCTCCGAGTACGCGTCGCTGCCCGATGTCGTCCAGGAGGCCCTCGACCGCAGGGAGCGCGGAATCCTCCCGGAGTGCCGCCTCGAAAGAGGTGATGATCGCCTCGTCCAGCTCACGGGCGTCGTAGCGGCCGACCGCGTCACGGAAGCGCTCACCTGCGAGCGCTGCCGGGACGACGCTCGACTCGCTCAGATCCTCGTCTCCCAGGGTCAGGACCAGAAACGGTGTGATGTCAGCGAGCTGCACGGTGCAGAACACGTCGTCCACGGCGTGCCGGGGTGCCGGGGTGCCGGGCGCACGGTCTCACCACGTCGGGTCAGCAGCTCGACGGCGAGACCGTGGGCCCAGTCCGGGAGAGCAGGTTCCGATCGGAGGCGAAGATCGTGACTCGTTCCTGCTGGCACGACCTCGCGCGTCCACGGCCTCTCGGCCAGCTGCCTGAGGCGGTCCTGCAGGCGGTACCGTCGCTCCTCGTCCGGATCGACCGAGGGCTCCTGCTGTGCGTAGTTCTCCAGGAGCGCTCCCAGTCCCGTCTCGCCGGATAGGTACGCGTCGACGCCGTACCGGCTCGCGCCGAAGACCAGCTCGACGAGGAACTCGACGTTGCCGTCGAAGGCGGCGTGCGTGGCGTTGGCCGATCCGAGGAACAGGTGCGCCAGCCGGCGAGGACACTGACGACCTTCGTCTCGAGGCCGTGCGCTGCCTCGCCGAGTCGGTCGAGGTGCTCCGCCCTGGCGACGAGGACGGTCCTGTCCCTGGTCGTCGGAGCGACGGCCTCCAGGCCTTCGGTGTCCACGAACGGCGACACGACGAGCCGGCGGTAGCCCGAGTAGTCGGGGAGGGGGCTACGCGCGCCCACGCCGAGTGCGTGGAAGGCGTGGTCCTGGCGTCTTCCGGAAGCTCCCAGGTCACGCGTCGGATCTCCTGCGCCAGGTCGAGGACCCGCTGGCGGCGGTCATCGCCCAGCGGCGTGGTGCACAGCGCAGGAAGGGCTGCGATCAGGGCGCGTAGCGGCTCGTTGACGGGCTGGCGACGCGTCCCGAGGCAGCCGTCGAAGGAGGCGACCGCATCCCAGCTGCGGTCGGCCGTGAGGTTGCGGGTCATGCAGACCAGTTGGTAGGAGATCTGGTCGTCGTCTTCGCGGAACTTCAGGAGCCAAACCTTGGGGTGGAAGAGCCGCCCGGCCCGCGGTGCGCGCACGGGGTGCAGGACCGGCTCGAGGAAGGCGAGGACGTCGCTGGCCTTCTGCGGCACCACCGCCTGCCCTGCCTGGTTAAAGAGATCGATGCGGTCAGCTGTGCTCCGTACCGCTTCCATGACACCGACCGGATCAGGTGTCGCGCGGAGATCGCGTGCTGCGAAGCTCAGGGGGCACGGCGAGGGCCGAGGCCAGGTCGACCGTTGAAAGTCGTCCCCCGGTGTGCACCAGCCGAGGGCCGCGCTGAGATGCCGCTCCAACGAGGACAAGTCGACGGGCGGTCAGAGCCGGTCTCCGAGGATCCGCAGGCCCACCGAGGCGACGACGATCACCGAGACGATGCGGAGCACGTGCACGGTCAGGACGAGCGGCACGTTGGCCTTGGACTCGATCGAGAGCACGCCCATTTGGGCGATCCCTCCCGGGGAGGTGGCCAGGAAGGCGGTGTAGGCGTCGAAGCCGATGTAGCGGTAGAGAACGAACGCCTGGACCAGCCCGAAGACGATGAACGCCACGACGATGGCGAGGATCGGCACGACGGAGCGCCGGAGTTCGCCCAGCGCTTGTGCGGTGAAGGTCTGACCGAGAAGCCAGCCGACCCCGACGTACACGACGAAGCGGGCAACCTCCGGCAACTGGTACGTCGGCGCGTCCAGCACCTTGAGCAGGCCGACGCCGACCGTGGCGCCGATGAGCGTGCCCATCGGCACCCGGAGCGCCGACGCGAGCAGCGCTCCGCCGACCGCGGCTCCCAGAGTCACGACGAACGGCAATGCTGTCACCCCTCGACCTTGGAGACGTCCGGCCCGGTCGCGTCAGCCGCCTGCCCGAGCTCCTCGGCGCACTCGCGGCGGCAGACCGGCTGGTGACCCTCGTGCTCGACGCCGCTGCGCTCCAGCAGTTCGGCGTCCGCCCTCGCCAGCTGCAGCGCCGATCGTCCCTCGGGCACCGGGACGTCAGCCTCGATGATGACCATCGTGCTCCTCTTCTCGTGGTCCGCTCTGGTCAAGGTCGTCGCCAGCTGGGCGGGCGAGGTGCCACCGGGCGACCGGTAGGTCGACGAGATCGGATCGGGAAGTGTCAGGTCGAACGCGGTGGGCGCTCGCGCCACATGCGCAGGCGGACCTCACGGGCGTTGGTCATGTGCTCTGCGGCCGCCTGCTCGGCGGCGTCCGGGTCGGCGCGGTCGATGGCAGTGAGGATGCGCTGGTGCTCGGCTACCGCTTGCTCCCACCGACCCGGGTGCGCGAGGGTCGTCGTGGGATAGCGCACGACGTGCCAGCCCAGTCGGAGCAGCAGGTCGAGGAGGACGTGGTTGCGGGCCGCACGCCAGATCGTCTCGTGGAACAGGACGTTGAGTTCCGCGTGGCGTGCCGGTGGGGCATCTGGCTCGGCGAGGTCTTCCGTGAGCAGGCCGTGGAGCGTCGCGAGGTCGCCCTGGTCGGACATGCTCGCGGCGTGCCGGGCGGCGGCGCCCTCGAGCAGGATGCGTGCCTCGTAGACCTGCAGCACCTCCTCCGTGGACCACGTCTTGACTTGCAGACCCTGCCGCCCCCGCTCGACGAGGTTGTCGTGCTCGAGCCGGCGCAGCGCCTCACGTACCGGCGTGCGGCTGACGCCGTAGCGCTGCGCCAGCCGCACCTCCTGCAGAGGCGTTCCCTGGGCGAGGACACCGTGGATGATGTCCTGCCGAAGTCGCTCGTAGATCTCCCATGCGGTCGCACGGGCTGCGTCAGCAGGGCGAGCGCCTGCCTGACCGGCGGCGGCCAGGCGGGCACTCACGCCCGCCCGCCCGCCATCCGCCCGAAGACCGCGCCGGAGGTCAACCCGGTCCCGCCGGGATAGTTGCCGGAGAAGAGCCCGCCCACCAGCTCGCCGGCGGCGTAGAGGCCGCTGATCGGCACACCGTTCTCGCGCAGCACGCGCGCCTGATCGTCGATGCGCACCCCGCCGAAGGTGAAGGTGATCCCGCAGGTCACCGCGTAGCCGTAGTAGGGAGGCGTCTCAAGGGGCTGTGCCCAGTTCCTCTTGGGCGGGTCGATGTCTGCCCGCTTGCCGTCCTTGATCGCCGGGTTGAAGGGCACGTCGCGATCCACCGCGGCGTTGAACTCCTTCACCGTGCGCTCCAGCCCGTCCGGGTCGATGCCCAGCTGCTGCGCGAGTCCGCGCATCGTGTCGTCGACGGCCTGGGTGACGCGCTCGCTCTCGTACTCCTGGGGGCGCAGCATCGGACGGGTGGTGGCGTCGAAGAGCTGGAACGCCACGCCGTCGGGCCGCCGCAGGATCTCCGCCCCGTACTTCGCATAGGTGTAGTTGCGGAAGTCCGCGCCCTCGTCGACGAACCGCTGCCCGTGCTTGTCGACCACGATCCCCAGCGGGTAGCTCTGGCGGGTGTACTGGTTGGTGAGGTGACGGTCCCCGCCCTCGGCGGGGGCGCCCACGTCCCAGGCGACGGAGTGGCAGGAGGTGTAGTCGCCGTACTTGGCCGCGCCGGCCTCGAGGGCGATCTGGAGCACCTCGCCCGTGTTGAACGGGTTGCCGCGCACCATCGCCCGCCGCCACTCCGGGCCGAGCCAGCGGGCCCGCAGCTCCGGGCTGGCTTCGAAGCCGCCCGCGCAGAGGATGACCGACGTCGCTTCCAACTCCGTCTCGACGCCCTCGCCATCGCGATAGCGCACGCCGCGAACCCGATCGCCGTCCATGAGCAGATCGGTCAGGGCGCATCCGTAGCGCACGTCGACGCCCAGCCGCTCAACTGCCGCGGTCTCCTGGGCGATCAGGCCCTTGCCGCCGTCGACGGTGCCGACCGCGAGCCCGCCCCAGAAGGTCCAGGTGCCCCCGTGCTCGTAGGCCTGCCGCTCGTACATCAGCCGCCAGCGCACTCCGTGGGAGGCGAGCCAGGCCAGCGTGGGGCGGCTCTGCTCGATGAGCACGTCGGTCAGCAGCGGGTCGCAGCGCCCGGACGTGACCCGCTCCATGTCCGCCCGGAACGCGGCGGCGTCGTACGGCGGCACGGTGGTCCGGTCGTGGCGATCGTCGGGCTGCAGCAGAGGGAGCAGGTCCTCCAGGCCGGCATGCGTGAGGCGGACAGCCCCCGCCGTGTAGAAGGAGTTGCCCCCCTCCTCGCCGCGTCTGCCCTTCTCGAGGAGCACGACCCGCCGGCCCCGCTCCGCTGCGGCCAGGGCAGCGGCCATGCCCGCGTTGCCTCCCCCCACGACGACGACATCGACGTCGGCGCCGGGGTCGGTGTCCGTTCGCATGTCCGGTCCCGCAGCCATCGCTGTCCCCTCTGCCCCTTGCCTACATCAGTACGCAAGTGTATACATAGCCGGAGTCGGACCTGTGCCGGTGTCGATGTGAGGAGACACATCATGCGTCGTACCGCCCTCGCTCTCGCCCTGGGGGCGCTCTTGGTGACCAGCTGCTCCGGCGCGGAGCAGGGGTCCACGACCGCCGGGCAGCAGTCGGCCACGGCCGGGTCGCAGTACCCGACCCGTACGGTTCGGGTCATGGCTCCTGCCGCACCAGGAGGTGGCTGGGATCAGACCTCCCGAGCGGTGCAGGAGGTCCTCGATCCCCAGGTGCAGCCCCAGGTCGAGGTGTACAACGTCCCGGGTGCCGGCGGCACGGTCGGGCTGGCGCAGTTCGTGGGCACCCAGGGTCAGCCGCACGAGCTGATGACGATGGGGGCGATCATGGTCGGCGCCATCGAGACCAACAAGAGTCCGGTCAAGCTCGACCGGGTCACCCCGCTGGTGCGGTTGCTGTCCGAGCACGAGGTCGTCGTGGTGCCGTCGAACTCCCGCTACCAGACGATGCAGCAGCTCCTCGACGACATGCGCGCCAACCTGCCGTCGGTCTCCCTGGCCGGCGGCTCGGCCGGCGGTGTGGAGCAGGTCCTGGCCGGGCTCATCGCCAAGCAGATCGGGCAGGACCCCAAGAGGGTGAACTACATCGCCCACTCCGGCGGCGGCGAGGCGCTGACCACGATCCTCAGCGGCCGGGCCTCCGCTGGACTGTCCGGCATCGCGGAGGTGCAGCAGCAGATCCAGTCGGGCCAGCTGCGCGCGCTGGCCGTCTCCGCGCCGCAGCGGGTCGCCGGCGTCGATGCTCCCACGCTGCGCGAGGCCGGGGTCGACGTGACGTTGGAGAACTGGCGGGGCATCGTCGGGCCGCCTCAGCTGTCGGACGGCGACGAGGCCGCCGCCGAGCGCATGCTCACACAGATGGCGCGCTCGCCCCAGTGGCAGCAGGTTCTGCAGCAGCGCGGCTGGCAGGACACGTTCCTCGCCGGTGAGGAGTTCGACCGCTTCGTCGCCTCCGAGCAGGAGCGCTACCGCGGCATCCTGCGCGACCTCGGCCTGGTCCAGGGCTAACCTCGGCCGAGGGGGAAGAAGAGCGGGAACCTGATGGGCACGAGTGCGACGGAGCCGAAGGAGATGCCCGCGCCCGCTCGCGGGGGCGCCGCCGCCAGTTCCCTCTGGGAGGGCGGCGTCGGCCTCCTTGCCGCGGCGCTGGGCGTCGTGGTGATCATCGACGCGGCGGGTATCCGGGCGCCCGCTGGCGTGCAGGTCGTGGGCCCGCGGGTCTTCCCCGTCGCCGTCGGTTGCCTGCTGCTGGCCCTGGGACTCGGACTGGCCTTGCAGGGGCTGCGGCACCGCTTCCAGCACCGACCACACCATGCCGCGCCGGCCCTCGCGGAGGCGCTCCTGCCGGACGTCATCCACGAGATCACCGCCGACGCGGCCTCGGGGGACAGGCCCGACCTTCCGCCGGACGCTAGCCCGGGGGTTCCGGAGGGGAGCAGGAGCGCCTGGCGGCGCGCACTGATGCTCCTCGCCGCCCTCGTCGCCTACGCCGTGCTGCTACGGCCGGTGGGCTTCGTACTCGCGAGTACGGCGCTGTTCACCGTTGCGGTCACCGCGTTTGGGGGACGACCGGTGCGCGGGCTGCTCGTCGGAGCCGTCCTCTCCGTCGTGGTCTACATCGCCTTCACCCAGGGGTTGGAGCTTCGGTTGCCCGGCCTTCCTGGTATCGGCTGAGGAGAGGTCCGATGGAGGCTCTGCAGAGCCTGCTCGACGGCTTCGGCAGTGCGGTCACCCCGGCCAACCTGCTGTGGGCCCTGATCGGCGTCACCCTGGGCACCGCCGTGGGCGTGCTGCCCGGCATCGGTCCGGCTCTCACGGTCGCGCTGCTGCTGCCGCTGACCCTGCGGCTCGAGCCGACATCCGCGCTCATCATGTTCGCCGCCGTCTACTACGGCGGCATGTACGGAGGATCGACCTCCTCGATCCTGCTCAACACCCCGGGAGAGAGCGGCGCGATCGTCACCGCGCTCGAAGGCCACCAGATGGCCCGCAGGGGGCGCGGCGCCGCCGCCTTGGCCACCGCCGCTATCGGGTCCTTCGTGGCGGGGACCATCGCCACCCTCGGGCTGACCCTCGTGGCGCCCCCGATGGTGGATCTCGCGCTGAAGTTCGGCCCGCCGGAGTACTTCGCGCTGATGGTCCTCGCCTTCATCGCCGTCAGCGCCGTGCTCGGCAGTTCCGTGCTGCGCGGCCTGCTGAGCCTGGCCCTCGGCCTGTCGCTGGGGCTGGTCGGCATCGACGTCCTGACCGGTCAGGACCGGCTGACCTTCGGCGTGCCACAGCTGCTCGACGGAATCGACGTCGTGATCGTCGTCGTCGGCCTCTTCGCCATCGGCGAGACCATCGACGTCCTGGTCAGCAATCGTCACGCCTCCAGCGTGCTACCGGTCGGGAAGACCCGGATGCTCAGCCGCGAGGATCTGCGCCGCTCCTGGCGCCCGTGGCTGCGCGGCACCGCATTCGGCTTCCCCATCGGCGCGCTGCCCGCTGGCGGAGCCGAGATTCCCACGTTCCTCAGCTACGCCACCGAGCGGCGGCTGAGCAAGCGACGGGAGGAGTTCGGCCACGGCGCAATCGAGGGCGTCGCCGGCCCGGAGGCGGCCAACAACGCCGCCGCCGCCGGCGTCCTGGTGCCGCTGCTCACCATCGGGCTGCCGACCTCGGCGACCGCGGCGGTCATGCTCGCCGCGTTCCAGAGCTACGGGCTGAACCCCGGCCCCCAGCTGTTCACCAGCAACTCCGCGCTGGTGTGGACGCTGATCGCCAGTCTCTACATCGGCAACGTGATGCTGCTACTGCTAAATCTTCCGCTGGCCGGGGTATGGGTCAAGCTGCTGAGGATCCGGCCGCCGTACCTCTACGCCGGGATTCTCGTCTTCGCCACCCTGGGCACCTACTCGGTCAACCAGTCCGTCGTCGACCTGGTGGTCCTCTACGTGGTCGGGGTCCTCGGCTTCCTCATGCGGCGTGTGGACCTCCCGGTGGCACCGGCGGTGCTCGGCCTCATCCTGGGCCCGCTCGCCGAGGTCCAGCTGCGCCGCTCGCTCGCGATCAGCCAGGGCGACCCGTCCATCCTCGTCAGCTCGCCGATAGCCGCCGGAATTCTGCTCGTCGCCGTCCTGGCCGCCGTGGTCCCGTCGCTGCTGTCCCTGCGGGCGCGCCGGTCCTCCACCCTCCCGGAGCCCGAGCAGGAGCGCGCCCACACCCGGGCGGGACGTTGAGTCGGGACGACGGCGAGAAACGCCAGCCACGAGGACAGCTCCGGGACCATGCGAAGAGCTGGAGGCGGGGTCGCGGCGAGCTGCGGGGTCGCTAGCCGGGCAGGCCCTACCGGCGGCGCCGAGCCGCTAACCAGGGAAAACGGCGGCCCTAGTGGGACAAGGTTCGAACAAGCTCGCCTGGTGGCGCCTACCGACGCGTGGACCAAGATGACCCTTCCCGGTTCGTCCGCCGGATGGGACGTCGTGGCCAGCTCAGCGGGCTCTCCGGGCTGATCGCTGATGACGGGCACCTGGGTCTTCGCCCGGCTCGCAGGCCCGGTCCTGCAGGAGATCCGATGGGCGCGGCGGCTGGGGCGGCCCCCGGAGAGTAATTTCCGTCGACGGCTGCTCCCGGTTGCTCTGCTTGAACCTGCTGTCCGACACCAGGCCCGGAACACTGTGAGCGCAGTTCGCCTACTGCAAGAGCTGCACCTGACCGCACCAACCGGACCGGCGCTGCTTGATCTGGACCCGCCCAAGCGCGCACGTGGAGTTGACCCGTTCGGTGGACATCCTGATCTTAGCGGTAGCCCGAGGAAGGCGCAGGCCAAGACGCTGGTCGCCGCCCTGCCCGACACCGCCTGGGCGCGTTGCTTGGCCGGCGCCGGGACCCACGGCCACGGAGTACCCGGTTGCGCCGGGGTAGGACTACCTCCTCGGTAGGGCCGCGCCAGCCGGGACTTGAGCAATCCCGGCTCAAGTCCCCCGGTAGTGAGAGACCGCAGGGGGAAGCCCCTGTGCGTCAGGCTGATGTGAGACACCTGCGGTAGATGTTCTTCCCTCTGCACGGGGCGAGACAAGGTAGATCACGATGACGCTGACGATCGCGGACCTGCCGGGCGGATCCGCCGAGAATGCGGGCATGAGCCCTCGAGCCGACCGGCCGCGGCGGCGCTGGTTTCCCGCGGAGTACAAGCAGCTGGCGGTGCTCGCCGAGTACGACGCCGCCGAGTCGGGAGCCAAGGGCGCGATTCTGCGCCGGGAGGGCTTGTACTCCTCGCATCTGGTGGAGTGGCGCCGGGCCCGCGACGCCGGTGCGCTCGCCGCACTCGGCGCCCATTCCCGCCCGCCGGCCCGGGCGTCGGAGCAGACCGAGATCGAGGGGCTGCGCCGGGAGAAGGCGAAGCTGGAGGCCGAGCTGGCCAAAACCCGCGCGGCGTTGCCAGGTCGTGGGAAAAGCACACGCGCTCTTGGAGCTGCTCTGCGAGAGCGCGGACTCCGATCCGAGGTCGAGGAAGTGATCGGCGCGGCGTTCATCGAGCTGGCACCGATGACCTCCACCGCGCCCGCGTGCGCCCTGCTGGGCAAGCCCCGGGCCACGTACTACCGGCGTCAGCGGCCCGCTTCCTGTCCTCCACCGCCGCGCCGGGCCGAAGCCGGCGCCGCCGAACGCCCTGTCCGCCATCGAGCGCGCCGAGGTCCTCGCGGTGCTGACCAGCGAGCGGTTCACCGACAAGTCGGTGGCCCAGACCTGGCGATCCTGCTGGATGAGGGCACCTACCTGGCCTCGCGGTCCACGATGCACCGCCTGCTGCGCGCCGCGGGGCAGTCCGGGGAGCGACGCCGCCAGGCCACCCACCCGCCCCGGCGCCCGGAGCTGCTGGCCACCCGCACCGGGCCAGGTGTGGTCCTCCGGACATCACGAAGCTGCGCGGGCCCGAGCGCGGGGTCTACTACGACCTCTACGTCGCCCTCGACATCTTCTCCCGCTACGTCGTCGGCTGGACCGTCGCCGCCGGGGAGTCCGCCGACCTGGCCGCGCAGCTGATTGCCGACGCGGTCGCCGTGCACGGCGCCCCGGGCAGCGTGCACGCCGATCGGGGAACGTCCATGACCAGCAAGCCCGTCGCGCAGCTGTTCGTCGACCTCGGCGTCGCCCGCTCCCACAGCAGGCCGCACGTCTCCAACGACAACCCCTACACCGAGGCCTACTCCGAGGCGGCGTTCAAGACCCTCAAGTACGCCCCGGCGTTTCCCGACCGGTTCGGCTCCCTCACCGATGCCCGCGCCTTCTGCGCGCGCTCACCCTGCACGCCGCCTCCACGGCCAACCCGGCCCGGTTCCGCCACCGCCAGCTCCACCCGCCTCGGCTGCCCGAGGCCGCGTGGATCAACCAGCCCACCGGGAGGCCCTCATCCAGAACAACTAGACCGATCTTGTCTCAGCCGGCTTGACACCTTCCGGGCCCCTTGTCAGCTCATGACTCGTCAGCCCATGACCTGGCGCAGGTCCTCCCCGAGCGTGGCGCGCTCGTCCACGGGCAGCTCGGCCAGCCGGGGTAGGAGCACCTCGGCCTCCCCGGCCTGGTGCCGGCGGGCCAGGTCGATGATCGAGCGCACCGCGTCGGCGTCGATGTCGGGGTTGAGCGCGTCGAAGTCCTGCAGGCGGCGCATCAGCTCGTCCTGGCGCTGCTGCTCCTTCGCGACGTCCTCCCCGCCGGGTCGCCGCTGCACCTCCGGGTAGACGACGCGCCGCTTGGCGGCCTCGTACTCGAGGGACTCCCGCACGATGCCGCCCCACCGCAACCGCGCGGTGTCCACCTCGCTGCGGTCGAGCAGGTCGAGCATCTCGGCGAAGAGACGCTCGAGCTTGCTCCGCTCCGCCGTCAGCACCTCGACCACGTCACCCGTCGCTCCGGAGGCCGGGTCGGCGCTGGACGCGACGCCTCGATCGGGTGTGCCGCCGTACGCCGGCAGGTCCACCGGCTCGTCCCGCTCCGTCATCGACCGCTCCCTTCGCCGCTGCTCCTGGTACGACCCGTATCTGCTCTATACGACGGCCCTGCTCCGGCGAAACCGGCTCTTCGGTATGGGCCGATAGCGGTGGGGACGGCGCTCATCGTGCTGCGCGCCCTCCCTCGGCGAGCACCTGGGCGAGGTGCAATCCGCGCCGGTCGGAGAGGTGGTCGAGCTGGGTGCGGCAGGAGTAGCCGTCGGCGAGCACGACGGCGTCGGGTCCGGCGTCGCGGACGGCGGGCAGCAGCGCATGCTCGGCGATCTGCACCGAGACGTCGAAATGCCCGCGCTCGACCCCGAAGTTGCCCGCCAGCCCGCAGCAGCCGGCGACCGTACGCACGTCGGCGCCGGTGCGGGCCAACAGCGCCCGGTCGGCGGCGTAGCCCATCACCGTGTGGTGGTGGCAGTGCGGCTGCGCGACCACGGTCGTGCCGGCCAGTGCCGGCGGTGACCAGTCGGGGCGCCGCTCGGCCAGCAGCTCCGCCAGGGTCCGCGTCGCCGTGCCCACGGCAGCCGCGCGGGGGTCGTCGGGCAGCAGCTCCGCCGCGTCCGAGCGCAGCAGCGCGGTGCACGAGGGCTCGAGCCCGACCACGGGCAGGCCGGCGGCCACGTACGGGGCGACGACGCCGAGGGCGCGGCGCAGCTGCCGCCGGGCGCCGCCGAGCTGCCCCGTGCTCGCCCACGTCAGCCCGCAGCAGATCCGCCGGTCGGGGATACGCACCGCGAAGCCGGCGCCCTCGAGCACCTCGACGGCGGCCTCGCCGACCTCGGGGGTGAAGAAGTCGGTGAACGTGTCGACCCACAGCAGCACCGGCTCACCGTTCGTACGGCCGCGCCGGCGGGCGAAGCGCCGCCGAAACGACTCGGTCGCGAAGGCGGGCAGCGGGCGCCGGCGGTCGATGCCGGCGAGCCGCTTCGCCAGCGCTACGACCGGCCGCACGCGCAGCGCCGCGTTCGGCACCGACGGCGCGTACGAGGCCAGTGCGGCCCAGCGCGGCAGCCAGCCCAGGCTGTAGTGCGCGGCCGGGCGCAGCCGGCGGCGGTAGGTCTGGTGCAGCACCTCCGCCTTGTACGTGGCCATGTCGACCCCGGCGGGGCAGTCGGAGGCGCAGGCCTTGCACATCACGCACAGGTCGAGGACCTCGTGCACCTCGCGGGAGCGCCACCCGTCGCGCACCAGCGTGCCGTTGGCCATCTCCTGCAGCACCCGCGCCCGCCCGCGGGTGGAGTCCTTCTCGTCGCGCGTCGCCACGTACGACGGGCACATGAAGTAGCCGGCGTCGGTGAGGTCCGTGCGGCACTTCCCCACCCCGACGCAGCGGTGCACCGCGGTGCTGAAGTCGCCGCCGTCGTGGGCGTACGCGAAGCCGAGGTCGCGGCGCAGCGGTCGCGCGGCGGGCAGGCGCAGGTCGGCGTCGACCGGCCGCGGGCGCACGAGCACCCCGGGATTGAGCACGTCGTCAGGGTCGAACGCGGCTTTGAACGCCGCGAACGCGTCGATCGCCGCGGGGGAGTACATCAGCGGCAGCAGCTCACCGCGGGCGCGGCCGTCGCCGTGCTCACCCGACAGCGACCCGCCGTACGAGGCGACCAGGCGCGCGGCGTCGAGCAGGAACGCGCGGAAGCGGTCGGGCCGCTCGGCGAGGGGGAAGTCGATGCGCACGTGCACGCAGCCGTCGCCGAAGTGCCCGTAGGCCAGCCCGTCGAGGCGGTGCTCGGCCATCAGCGCGTCGACTCCGCGCAGGTAGCGCCCGAGCGACGCGGCGGGGACCGCGGCGTCCTCCCAGCCGGGCCAGGCGGGCTGGCCGTCGGCGGTGCGCCCGGCCAGGCCGGCGCCGTCCTCGCGGATGCGCCACAGCGCCCCGGCC
>JALYMT010000158.1 GCA_030773555.1 Actinomycetota bacterium
GCCCGCGCCCTGGCTGCCGGGGGCCCCCGGCGCATCCTGGGGATCACGGGCGCGCCCGGCAGCGGCAAGTCCACCCTGGCCGCCCGGCTGGTGGCGGCTCTGGCGCCGGACGCCGTCCTGGTCCCGATGGACGGCTTCCACCTGGCCAACGCCGAGCTGGTGCGGCTGGGCCGACGCGACCGCAAGGGCGCTCCCGACACCTTCGACGCCGCCGGCTACGCCGCCCTGCTGCGCCGCCTGCGCCCCGCCGGGGAGCTCGTGTACGCGCCGGCATTCGACCGGGGTCTCGAGGAGGCGATCGTCGGCGCCATCCCGGTGCCGGCGGACGTCCCCCTCGTGGTGACCGAAGGCAACTACCTGCTCCTCGAGGAGGGGAGCTGGCGCGCCGTACGCGCACTCCTCGACGAGGTCTGGTATCTCGACCTCGACGAGGAGCTCCGGCTGGAGCGGCTGATCGGCCGGCACGTCGCGTACGGCAAGACCCCGGCGGAGGCCCGCGCGTGGTCGCTCGGGCCCGACCAGCGCAACGCCGCGAGGATCGCCGCCACCCGCGACCGGGCCGATCTCGTCCTCGACGCGAGCGCCCCGCCCGGCTCCCTGCAAGTCTCTTGATGTCGAGATAACCTGGTTCTAGTCGACCCCCGCGGGCAGGATCGGATCCCGCGGAGATGGGCAAGACTTGCGACACGGACGCGGCGGAAGGGGACCTGCGGTGAGCACCAGCATCGACAGCTTCGGGAGCAAGGGACAGCTCCGGGTCGGCGACGACAGCTATGAGATCTTCCGGCTCCGGGCCGTCGAGGGCGCCGAGCGGCTGCCGTTCGGTCTCAAGGTCCTCCTCGAGAACCTGCTGCGCACCGAGGACGGCGCCAACATCACCGCTGACGACGTCCGGGCGCTCGCGCAGTGGGATCCGCAGGCCGAGCCCAGCCGCGAGATCCAGTACACCCCGGCCCGGGTGCTGATGCAGGACTTCACCGGCGTGCCGGCGATCGTCGACCTCGCCGCCATGCGCGAGGCGATGCGCGACCTGCAGGGCGACCCCAACCGCATCAACCCGCTGGCCCCCGCCG
Source organism: Actinomycetota bacterium (assembly GCA_030773555.1). Classification (GTDB taxonomy): domain Bacteria; phylum Actinomycetota; class Actinomycetes; order JALYMT01; family JALYMT01; genus JALYMT01. The sequence goes on from JALYMT010000158.1 coordinate 1,074, forward strand.
AGCTCGTCATCGACCACTCGGTCATCGCCGACCTGTTCGGCACCCCCGACGCGTTCACCCGCAACGTCGACATCGAGTATGAGCGCAACGGCGAGCGCTACCAGTTCCTGCGCTGGGGGCAGACCGCCTTCGACGACTTCCGCGTGGTGCCGCCGGGCACCGGCATCGTGCACCAGGTGAACATCGAGCACCTGGCCCGGGTGGTGTTCACCCGCAACGTCGACGGGGCGGCTCAGGCCTACCCCGACACGCTGGTGGGCACCGACTCGCACACCACGATGGTCAACGGCCTCGGGGTGCTCGGCTGGGGCGTGGGCGGCATCGAGGCCGAGGCCGCCATGCTCGGCCAGCCGGTGTCGATGCTCATCCCGCGCGTCGTGGGCTTCAAGCTCTTCGGCGAGCTGCCCGAGGGCTCGACCGCGACCGACCTGGTCCTCACGATCACCGAGGTGCTGCGCCGCCACGGCGTGGTGGGCAAGTTCGTCGAGTTCTACGGCCCCGGCGTGGGCAACGTGCCGCTGGCCAACCGGGCCACGATCGGCAACATGAGCCCGGAGTACGGCTCCACCTGCGCCATCTTCCCCATCGACGAGGAGACGCTGCGCTACCTCCGGTTCACCGGGCGCCCCGAGGTCCAGATCGCGCTGGTGGAGGCCTACACGAAGGAGCAGGGCCTCTGGCACGACCCGCAGGCCGAGCCGGCGTACTCCGAGACCCTCGAGCTCGATCTCTCCACGATCGTGCCCTCGCTCGCCGGCCCGAAGCGCCCCCAGGACCGCGTGGCGCTGGCCGACGCGAAGGCGCAGTTCCGCGTGGCGCTGACCGACTACGTGGAGGCCGATGCCACCGGCGGTGACGACCGCAAGCCCGGCGTCCCACAGAACACCCGCCCCTTCGGCGTGCAGGGTGCCGTCGACGAGGCCTCCGCCGAGTCCTTCCCCACCAGTGACGCGCCGGCGATCGACGCCACGGCCAGCCAGGAGGAGCTCGAGGCCGACCAGCCGGCCGACTACGACCTCAGCGCTGCCGACAACCGGCCGCGCAAGCCCACCCCGGTGCGGGCGGCCGACGGCTCGGAGTACGAGGTGGACCACGGCGCCGTGGTCATCGCTGCGATCACGTCGTGCACCAACACGTCCAACCCGTCGGTCATGCTCGGCGCCGCGCTGCTCGCCAAGAAGGCGGTGGAGCGCGGCCTGGCCAGCAAGCCCTGGGTCAAGACGACGCTCGCCCCCGGGTCGAAGGTCGTGATGGACTACTACGACCGGGCCGGGCTCACGCCGTACCTCGAGAAGCTCGGCTTCCACCTCGTGGGCTACGGCTGCACGACCTGCATCGGCAACTCCGGGCCGCTGCCCGAGGAGGTCAGCGCCGCGGTCAACGACGCCGACCTCGCCGTGGTCTCGGTGCTCTCGGGCAACCGCAACTTCGAGGGCCGGATCAACCCCGACGTGAAGATGAACTACCTCGCCTCCCCGCCGCTGGTCGTCGCGTACGCCATCGCCGGGTCGATGGACGTCGACATCACCCGGGACCCGCTCGGCACCGACCCCGACGGCAAGCCGGTCTACCTCTCCGACATCTGGCCGAGCAGCTTCGAGGTCCAGGAGGTCGTCGACAGCGCCGTGGCCGCCGAGATGTTCACCCGCGACTACGCCGACGTGTTCGCCGGCGACGAGCGCTGGCAGCATCTCCCGACGCCGACGGGCGCCACCTTCGCCTGGGATCCGGAGTCGACGTACGTGCGCAAGCCTCCGTACTTCGAGGGCATGACCGCCGACCCCGCCCCGGTCACCGACCTCGAAGGCGCGCGGGTGCTGGCCAAGCTGGGCGACTCGGTCACCACCGACCACATCAGCCCGGCAGGGTCGATCAAGGCCGACAGTCCCGCGGGCCGCTACCTGCAGGAGCACGGGGTGCCGCGTGAGGAGTTCAACTCGTACGGGTCGCGGCGCGGCAACCACGAGGTGATGATCCGCGGCACGTTCGCCAACATCCGGCTGCGCAACCAGCTGGTGCCCGGCGTCCAGGGCGGAGTCACCCGCAACTGGCTGGCCGGCGGCGAGCAGACGACGATCTACGACGCGTCCACCGCGTACCAGCAGGCCGGGGTCCCGCTCGTCGTGCTCGCGGGCAAGGAGTACGGCTCAGGTTCGTCGCGTGACTGGGCGGCCAAGGGCACCGCGCTGCTCGGCATCCGGGCCGTGATCGCCGAGTCGTACGAGCGCATCCACCGCTCGAACCTGATCGGGATGGGCGTGCTGCCCCTGCAGTTCCTCGAGGGGGAGAGCGCCGAGTCCCTCGGCCTCACCGGCGAGGAGACGTTCTCGGTCACCGGCGTCACCGAGCTTAACTCCGGGTCGACGCCGCGGGAGGTCAACGTGCGCGCCGACGACAAGGAGTTCCGGGCGCGGCTGCGCATCGACACCCCCGGCGAGGCCGACTACTACCGGCACGGCGGCATCATGCAGTACGTCCTGCGGAGCCTGCGCGACAGCGGCGGGGCCGCCTGATCCTCAGCGGGGGAGCGCTGCTCGTCGCCGGGCTGGCCGTCCTGCTGGGCACGCTGGTGCAGGGCACCATCGGCTTCGGCCTCGCCCTGGTGCTGGCCCCGGTCCTGGCGCTGCTCGACCCGTCCCTGGTGCCCGGCACGGTGCTCGTGACCACGGCGGTGCTGCCCGCGCTATCGCTGTGGCGGGAGCGCGGGTCAGTCGACTGGGGCGGGCTGCGCTGGGCGCTGGTCGGCCGGCTGCCGGGCACGCTGCTCGGCCTGTGGGTGGTCGCCACGCTGCCCCCCCGGGGCCTCGCGCTCACCGTCGGGGTCGTGGTCCTGGGCGCCGTCGCCCTCAGCGTGGCGCGCTGGCAGCCCGTGCCGAGCCCCCGCGCGCTGCTCGCGGCCGGATTCGTCAGCGGGGTGACCGGCACGGCCACCTCCGTCGGCGGCCCGCCGATCGCGCTGGTCTATCAGCGCGCCTCCGGCCCGCAGGTGCGCGCCACCCTGAGCGGCTTCTTCGTGGTCGGGGTGCTGCTCTCGATCGTCGGCCTGGCGGCCACCGGTGCGCTCGCCCGGCGGGAGGTCGCCGTCGCCGGGCTGCTGCTGCCCTTCCTCGCCGCCGGTTTCCTGGCCTCGGGTCCGCTGCGCCGCCACGTGGACGCCGCCCGCACCCGACCCGCCGTCCTCGCCCTGTGCGCGGTCTCCGCCCTGGTGCTGATCCTGCGCAACGCCCCCTGACGCACGGAAACCGTGGGCGCCGCCCGGCACACTGGCGGGGTGAGCGAGCTCGCCGTGCCGCCGGGCTGGCCCCCCGAGGTCCGGCCCCCCGGTGCCCCCGGCTGGGAGCGCACCGCGGTGGCCTGGCTGCTCGACCTCTGCCCGCCCGACTACCGGGCCTACGAGGTGCTGCGCGCGCATCCCGTCGTCCTCGCGCGCTTCGCCCGCGGGCACGTCGAGGCCGGCGTCGAGGCCACCCGGCGGGGTCTCGCGAGCGCCCGGGCCGAGCTGCGCGGGCGAGTGGCGCCCGAGGTCCTGGAGGCGGCGCTGGCCGCCTACGAGCGCGAGGGGGCGCGCCTGCTCGCGGTCCGCCGCTCCGCCGCCTTGGTCGAGGAGGCCCTGCAGGGGCGGCGGTTCGTGCGCCGGCTGTAGCCGGGTTCGGCTGGCGTCGGCTGGCGCCCCCTGCAGGGCCCGGCGGGTGCCTCCTCGGAGCCCAGGTGCTGACCGGCGCGACCGAGGGGTGGGCTGCGGCGAGCGACCGTAGAGTAGAAGGACAGCCCGGTCTCCGGGGAGCGCAGTCGGTCGCAGCGGCACGGACGGAGGGACGGTGGGTCTGCTCGAGAGCATTCGCCAGCCGCGCGACCTGCGCCGGCTCTCGCGTTTGCAGCTCGAGGAGCTCGCGGCGGAAATCCGCGGCTTCCTCGTCACGGCGGTGTCGCGCACGAGCGGGCATCTGGGTCCCAACCTCGGGGTCGTCGAGCTCACCCTCGCCCTGCACCGGGTGTTCGACTCCCCGCGTGACCGCATCCTGTTCGACACCGGTCACCAGGCCTACGTGCACAAGCTGGTGACCGGGCGGGCCGCCGGCTTCGAGCGGCTGCGAAAGGCCGGCGGGTTGTCGGGCTATCCCAGCTCGGCGGAGTCCGAGCACGATGTCATCGAGAACTCTCACGCCTCGACGGCGCTGTCCTACGCCGACGGCCTCGCGAAGGCCCACCAGCTGCAGGGCCGCACCGACCGGCACGTCGTCGCGGTCGTCGGCGACGGGGCGCTCACCGGCGGGATGGCCTGGGAGGCGCTGAACAACATCGCCGGCGCCAAGGACCGACCGCTGGTGATCGTCGTGAACGACAACCAGCGCTCGTACGCACCCACCATCGGCGGGCTCGCTGAGCACCTGAACACGCTACGGACGACCGAGGGCTACGAGCGCTTCCTCGACTGGGGCCGGCAGATGCTCGGTCGCACCCCCGTCGTGGGGCAGCCGATGTACGAGACCCTGCACGGGGTCAAGAAGGGCATCAAGGACATCGTCGCGCCGCAGGGGCTCTTCGAGGACCTCGGCCTGAAGTACGTGGGTCCGGTCGACGGGCACGACCTTGAGGCGCTCGAGCACGCGCTGGGCCGGGCGAAGGCCTACGCGGGACCGGTCATCGTGCACGCGATCACCGAGAAGGGTCGTGGCTTCCGGTTCGCCGAGGAGGACCACGCCGATCGGTTCCACAGCATCGGCGTGATCGACCCGGAGACCGGCCAGGCCCTGGCTCGCTCCGGCACCTCGTGGACCTCGGTCTTCGCCGACGAGATGGTCGCCGTCGGCCGCGAGCGGACCGACGTCGTGGGCATCACCGCGGCGATGTGCATCCCGGTGGGTCTGCACCGCTTCCAGGCCGCCCACCCCGACCGGGTCTTCGACGTCGGCATCGCCGAGCAGCACGGCGTCACCAGCGCCGCCGGGCTCGCCCTCGGGGGCCTGCACCCGGTCGTCGCGGTCTACGCCACGTTCCTCAACCGGGCGTTCGACCAGGTGCTGATGGACGTCGCCCTGCACCGCTGCGGCGTGACCTTCGTGCTCGATCGGGCCGGCGTCACCGGCGACGACGGGGCGAGTCACAACGGCATGTGGGACCTCTCGATGCTCTCGGTGGTGCCCGGCCTGCGCCTGGCGGCGCCTCGCGACGAGACCACGCTGCGCGCCCAGCTGCGCGAGGCGCTCGCCGTCGACGACGCCCCCACCGTCGTCCGGTTCCCCAAGGGTGTGGTGCCCCCCGACATCCCCGCCATCGACCGCCTCGGTGGCATCGACGTGCTGCGCCGGGGCCCCGGCGACGCGGCCGGCGACGACGTCCTCGTCGTGGCCGTCGGCGCCATGGTGCGCACCGGCCTCGAGGTCGCGGAGCGGCTCAAGGCGCAGGGCATCCCCGTGACGGTCGTCGACCCGCGGTGGGTGCTGCCGGTCGACCCCGTGCTCGTCGGTCTCGCGGCCCGGTCGCGGCTCGTCGTGACCATCGAGGACGGCGTCCGCACCGGGGGCGTCGGCGCCGCCGTGGCGCAAACCCTGCGTGACGCCGAGGTCGACGTCCCGGTCCGCGACTTCGGGTTGCCGCCGCGCTTCTACGCCCACGGCACCCGCGCGGAGGTCCTCGCCGCGGCCGGGCTCACCGTCCAGGAGATCAGCCGCCGCGTGGTGGAGCAGGTCGCCCGCCTCGACCGCGACGACGTCACCGCCGAGGCCTGATTCCGGCCGGTCACCGCGAGAAGTGCTCGATCACCGCGGGGGGCGGGGGGTGGCGGCGGGGGAGGGGTCGCGGAGCACGATCTCGGCGGGGCGGCCTCCGGCCGCGACCAGCACGACCTCGTCGGCGGTCACCAGCAGCGGACGGGGAAAGGCTCGCTCGTCCTCGTCGAGGGCCGCGGCTGCGGCCGGCGCAAAGGCCGGGTCGAGGTGCCGCAGGTCGGTCCATCCCCGCCGGCGCGCCGGCATCGCGACGCCGGCCATGCCGGTGCCGTCGCGCCCCGCGAGGGCGGCCCGCACGGCTGCGGCGCCGAGCAAGGTGACGGCGTCGCAGTCGCCCATCGGGCGCAGCACGCCCGCGGGGTCCCGGCGCAGCCGCTCGGCTGCCAGCTCGCCCATCCGCGCGAGGTAGCTCCTCGCCTGCGGGCACCACCAGTCGACGGGCAGGCCGGCACCCGCCAGCGCCTCGGGGGTCAGCAGCTCCACCCGGTCAGCGTCGCCACCCACGCCGGCGAAGCCCAGGCCCAGCACCAGCGCGCCGCCGCGCACCCGCTCCTGCACCCAGCCGGCGGCGGGCAGGTCGGGGGAGTCGGCGGGCAGCCCGAGCGGGCGGGCACGCTCGGCGAGGTCGGCCACGGGATAGTCGGCCACGGGATAGTCGGCCACCACCCGACTCGCGCGCAGGTGCCGGCGTACCCGGCGGCGCGCCGCCGGCCCGTCCGGGTCGCTCGAGCCCACCACCGCGGCGAGCTCCGCCCAGCTCACCGCCAGCGCCCGCCACCCCGGCAGCAGCGCCCCGTCGTCGCGCGGCTCGACGTCCACGTCGTCGAGGACGGCGGCGGCGAGGACGAGGCGGCGCAGGGCCAGCGGGTCCGGGAGCGGCACGAGTGCTTCCTACCGGGGTCGCAGCGCCGGCCGCAGGCGGCAGCGGGAGACGTCGCCCGACCGCGCCGCCAGCCGCACCCGGGCAGTCGGCGCTGGTAACGGGGGTAGCAGGGTCGTGACCGCGTTGCGGGGAGGCTGCGGGCACGTTTCCGGCAGGAAAACTCCTTCGCCGGCCGTCCCGCCCCGGCTGCCGGGTCCCCGGGACGAGGGGCGCCGACAGGTAATCTTCGCCGGGTGAACCCCACCCCTCCGCCGCAGGGCCTGTACGACGGGCGGCACGAGCACGACGCGTGCGGAGTGGCCTTCGTGGCCACGCTCACCGGGGTGCCCTCGCCGGCGATCCTCGAGCAGGCCTTCACGGCCCTGCGCAACCTCGAGCACCGCGGGGCCTCGGGCAGCGAGGCCGACACCGGTGACGGTGCGGGGATCCTCACCCAGATCCCGGATGCCTTTCTGCGGGCGGTCGTCCCCTTCGAGCTGCCTACGCTGGGCTCGTACGCCGTCGGGGTGGGCTTCCTCCCCGACAGCCCCGAGGGGGAGGCCGAGGCACGACGCGCCGTCGAGCGCCTCGCCGACGACGAGGGGCTGCGCCTGCTGGGCTGGCGCGAGGTGCCCTGCGTGCCCGAGCTGGTCGGGCCGTCCGCGCGAGCCGAGATGCCCCGCTTCCGGCAGCTGTTCGTCGCCGCCCCCGCGAGCCCGGCCGGGGGCGCCGCGCCGCTCACAGGGATCGCTCTCGACCGCCGGGCGTTCCGGCTGCGCAAGCGCGCCGAGCGCGAGGCGCGCGTCTACTTCGCGAGCCTGTCCTCGCGCACCCTGATCTACAAGGGCATGCTGACCGCCGGGCAGCTCCAGCCGTTCTTCCCCGACCTGCACGACCGCCGCTACGTCAGCGCACTCGCCCTGGTGCACTCGCGCTTCTCCACCAACACGTTCCCGTCGTGGCCGCTGGCGCACCCGTTCCGCTACATCGCGCACAACGGCGAGATCAACACGGTGCGGGGCAACCGCAACTGGATGCAGTCGCGCGAGTCCAACCTCAGCAGCGAGCTTCTCGGCGGTGACCTGCAGTCCCTGCTGCCGATCTGCACCCCCGGGGGCAGCGACTCGGCGTCCTTCGACGAGGTCCTCGAGCTGCTGCACCTGGGCGGGCGTTCGCTGCCGCACGCCGTCCTGATGATGATTCCCGAGGCGTGGGAGAACGACCCGTGCGTCGCTCCCGAGCGCCGGGCGTTCTACCAGTACCACGCGACGCTGATGGAGCCCTGGGACGGCCCCGCCTGCGTGACCTTCACCGACGGCCGCCTGATCGGCGCGGTCCTCGACCGCAACGGCCTGCGGCCGGGACGCTACGTCGTCACCGACGACGGCCTCGTCGTGCTCGCGAGCGAGACCGGGGTGCTCGAGCTCGATCCGGAGCGGATCGTGCGCAAGGGCCGGCTCCAGCCCGGCCACATGTTCCTCGTCGACACCGGTGCGCCCGGCTCGCCCGGCCGCATCCTCGACGACGAGGAGATCAAGAACTCGCTGGCCCAGCAGGCGCCCTACGACGAGTGGCTGCACGCCGGTCTGATCCACCTCGACGAGCTGCCCGAGCGCGAGCACATCGTGCACACCCACCAGTCGGTGCTGCGCCGTCAGCAGACCTTCGGCTACACCGAGGAGGAGCTGCGCCTGCTGCTCGCGCCGATGGGGCGCAGCGGCAGCGAGCCGCTGGGCTCCATGGGCTCCGACACCCCGGTCGCCGTGCTGTCCCAGCGTCCGCGCCTGCTCTTCGACTACTTCACCCAGATGTTCGCCCAGGTGACCAATCCGCCCCTCGACGCGATCCGCGAGGAGCTGGTCACCTCTCTCGAGAGCTACATCGGCCCTGAGGGCAACCTGCTGCAAGAGGGGCCGTCGGGCTCGGCCGCCTGCCGCCAGCTGGTGCTGCCCTATCCGGTCATCGACAATGACGAGCTCGCCAAGATCGCGCACATCAACGCGGACGGCGACCTGCCCGGCTACGCCGCGGTGACCGTACGCGGCCTCTACCGCGTCGCCGGTGGCGCGCAGGCCCTGACCGAGCGGATCGAGGCGATCTGCGCCGAGGTCGGCGCCGCCATCGCCCGCGGCGCCCGGTTCGTGGTGCTCTCCGACCGCGACTCCGACGCCCAGTGGGCGCCCATCCCCTCGCTGCTGCTGACCGCCGCCGTCCACCACTACCTGCTGCGCGAGCGCACCCGTACGCAGGTCGGCCTGCTCGTCGAGGCCGGTGACGTGCGCGAGGTGCACCACCTGGCGCTGCTGGTGGGCTACGGCGCAGCGGCGGTCAACCCCTATCTCGCGATGGAGAGCGTCGAGGACCTCGCCCGCAGCGGCGTGCTCGGCGACGTGCCGCCCGAGAAGGCCATCGCCAACCTGATCAAGGCACTGGGCAAGGGCGTGCTCAAGGTGATGTCGAAGATGGGCATCTCCACGGTGGCGTCCTATCGCGGGGCGCAGGTGTTCGAGGCGATCGGGCTCGCGCCGGAGGTCGTCGACCGCTACTTCACCGGCACCGTCTCGCGCCTCGGCGGGATCGGGATCGACGTGCTGGCCGAGGAGGTCGCGCTCCGGCTCGCCCTGGCCTATCCCGCGGGCGACCCGGTCTCCGGGGTGGTCCCCAACCCCACGGCCTCCCGGCGCCTCGACGGCGGCGGGGAGTACCAGTGGCGCCGCGACGGCGAGGTGCACCTGTTCGACCCGGAGACCGTGTTCCGCCTCCAGCACGCCACCCGCACCGGCCGCTACGACATCTACCGGCAGTACACCCGAGGGGTCGACGAGCAGTCGCGGCGGCTGCTGACGCTGCGCGGGCTGTTCACCTTCCGCGAGGGCATCCGCCCCGCCGTCCCCCTCGACGAGGTCGAGCCGGTCGGCGAGATCGTGAAGCGCTTCGCCACCGGCGCGATGTCGTACGGCTCCATCTCGGCGGAGGCGCACGAGACGCTGGCGATCGCGATGAACCGGATCGGCGGCAAGTCGAACTCCGGGGAGGGCGGAGAGGACTCTGCGCGCTACGTGGTGGCGCCCGACGGCACCTCGCGCCGCTCGGCGGTCAAGCAGGTCGCCAGCGGCCGCTTCGGCGTCACCAGCGAGTACCTCAGCGCCGCCGACGACCTGCAGATCAAGATGGCGCAGGGCGCGAAGCCCGGCGAGGGCGGCCAGCTGCCGGGCAACAAGGTGTATCCGTGGGTGGCGAAGGTGCGCCACTCCACCCCCGGCGTTGGGCTGATCTCGCCGCCGCCGCACCACGACATCTACTCCATCGAGGACCTCAAGCAGCTCATCTACGACCTGAAGAACGCCAACCCCGACGCGCGGGTGCACGTGAAGCTCGTCGCGGAGGTCGGGGTGGGCACGATCGCGGCGGGGGTGAGCAAGGCGCACGCCGACGTGGTGCTGATCTCGGGGGCCGACGGCGGCACCGGTGCCGCCCCGCTCACCTCCCTGAAGCACGCCGGTGCCCCCTGGGAGCTGGGCCTCGCCGAGACCCAGCAGACGCTGCTGCTCAACGGCTTGCGCGACCGCATCACCGTGCAGGCCGACGGCCAACTGCGCACCGGCCGTGACGTGGTCGTCGCCGCGCTGCTCGGCGCCGAGGAGTTCGGCTTCGCCACCGCGCCGCTGGTGGTCGCGGGCTGCATCATGATGCGGGTCTGCCACCTCGACACCTGCCCGGTGGGCATCGCCACCCAGAACCCCGAGCTGCGCGCGCGCTACACCGGTCAGGCCGAGTTCGTCGTCAACTACTTCTCGTTCGTGGCGCAGGAGGTGCGTGAGCACCTTGCCCGCCTGGGCTTCCGCAGCATTGACGAGGCGGTCGGTCACGCCGAGATGCTCGACACCGCCGCGGCCGTGGAGCACTGGAAGGCCAACGGACTCGACCTGGCCCCCCTGCTGCACGTGCCCGACCTGGGTCCCGACGTGCCCCGCCGCCGGGTCGCCGCGCAGGACCACGACCTGCAGAAGGCGCTCGACAACGAGCTCATCGCCCGCTGCCGTGACGCCCTCGAGGACGCGCTGCCGGTGCGCCTGCGCCTACCCGTACGCAACGTGCACCGCACGGTCGGCACCATGCTCGGCCACGAGGTCACGAAGCGCTACGGCGGGCGTGGCCTGCCCGATGGCACCATCGACGTCACCCTCACCGGCTCGGCCGGGCAGTCCCTCGGGGCATTCCTGCCGCGGGGGATCACCCTGCGACTCGAGGGCGACGCCAACGACTACGTCGCCAAGGGGCTCTCCGGAGGCCGGCTGGTGGTCCGGCCCGACCGGCGCTCGCCGTTCGCGGCGGAGTACAACGTCGTCGCGGGCAACGTGCTCCTCTACGGCGCGACCTCCGGCGAGGCCTATCTGCGTGGGCTGGTCGGCGAGCGCTTCGCCGTCCGCAATTCCGGGGCCACCGCCGTCGTCGAGGGCATCGGCGACCACGGCTGCGAGTACATGACCGGCGGGCGGGTCGCGGTGCTCGGTCCGACCGGGCGCAACTTCGGCGCCGGCATGTCCGGCGGCGTGGCCTACGTGCTCGACCTCGACGTCCGCCAGGTCAATGCCGAGATGGTCGACCTCGACCCGCTCGAGCCCGACGACGCCGCGGAGCTGCGGCTGCTCCTGCACCGGCACCTCGCCGAGACGGAGTCACCGGTCGCCGCCCGGCTGCTCGCCAACTGGGCGGCCTCCGCGGCGCGGTTCACCAAGGTGATCCCCCGCGACTACAAGCGGGTGCTCGCGGCCTGCGCCGCCGCCCAGGCCAGCGGGCGCGACGTGGACGTCGCGGTCATGGAGGCAGCTCATGGGTGACCCGCGCGGATTTCTCACCACCCCGCGCCGGGACCGCGCCAAGCGACCGGTCGACGTGCGCATCCGAGACTGGCGCGAGGTCTACGAGCCTGCCGACCCGGCCGCCGTGTCGCAGCAGGCGGCCCGGTGCATGGACTGCGGCGTCCCCTTCTGCCACTCCGGCTGCCCCCTGGCCAACCTGATCCCCGAGTGGAACGACCTCGTCTCCCGTTCCGACTGGCGCGAGGCGATCGACCGGCTGCACGCCACCAACAACTTCCCCGAGTTCACCGGCCGGCTGTGCCCGGCCCCCTGCGAAGCTGCCTGCGTCCTCACCATCAACGCCGACGCGGTCGCCATCAAGCAGGTCGAGCAGGAGATCGGGGACCGGGGGTGGCGGGAGGGCTGGATCACGCCGCAGCTGCCCGACCGGCTCACGGGCAAGAGCGTCGCCGTGGTGGGGTCCGGCCCGGCGGGCCTGGCCGCCGCCCAGCAGCTCACCCGCGCGGGGCACACCGTGGTCGTCTACGAGCGCGACGACCGGGTGGGCGGGCTGATGCGCTACGGCATCCCCGACTTCAAGCAGGAACGGCGCATCCTCGACCGGCGGCTCGAGCAGATGGCCGCCGAGGGCACCCGGTTCCGCACCGGCGTCGACGTCGGCGTCGACGTGGCCGGGCAGCAGCTGCGTGACCGCTACGACGCCGTGGTGCTCGCCGTGGGCGCGCTGGCCCACCGCGAGCTCCCCGTCCCCGGACGCGAGCTCGCCGGGGTGCATCCGGCCATGGAGTACCTCACCGGCGCCAACCGGGTGGTCGCCGGTGACCTCGCCGCACCGCCGATCGACGCCGCCGGCAAGCACGTGATCATCGTGGGAGGCGGTGACACCGGGGCCGACTGCCTCGGCACCGCCCACCGGCAGGGCGCGCGCAGCGTGACCCAGCTGCAGATCAACACCCGCCCCGCGGAGAGCGCCAACGAGAGCACGCCGTGGCCGACGTGGCCGCTGCTGCTGCGCGGCGCGCCCGCGTACGAGGAGGGCGGCGAGCGGCGATTCGCGATGAGCACCCAGGCGTTCGAGGGGGACGACCAGGATTGCGTCCGGGGCGTGCGGCTGGTCGAGGTGCGCCGGGGCGCTGGCGGCTACGACCCGGTGCCGGGCACCGAGACGCTGCTCCCCGCCGACCTGGTGTTCCTCGCGCTCGGCTTCACCGGGCCGCAGCCCACCCCGCTGTTCGAGGAGCTCGGGGTCGCCTTCGACGGCCGCGGCGCGGTGGACCGTGACGAGGGCTACCAGACGAGCGTGCCGGGGGTCTTCGTCGCCGGCGACGCCGGACGCGGGCAGTCGCTGGTCGTCTGGGCGATCGCTGAGGGACGCGCGGCAGCGGCCGCGGTCGACACTTTCCTCAGCGGGCGCACGTCGCTGCCCGCCCCGGTGCGCCCGCACGACCGGGCGCTCACCGTCTAGGCGACGCTCGCCACCCCGGGCGGGAGGAAGCGCCGGCCGGTGACCCGCTCGCTGGTTCCCGTACGGTCGAGGTAGGGCGTCAGACCGCCCAGGTGGAACGGCCAGCCGGCACCGAGGATCATGCAGAGGTCGAGGTCCTGGGCAGCGGCCACCACCCCCTCGTCGAGCAGCAGCCGAGCCTCCTGCGCGAGGGCGTCGAGGGCGCGGCCGCGCACCTCGTCCTCGGTGAGGACGGAGTCGCCCTGGCGCAGCAGCGCGAAGGCCGCCGGATCGGGCTGGGGGCGGCCGCGCTCGTCCGCGGCGAACAGCCCGGTCCGGCCGTCGGCGACCAGCCACCTGAGATTCTCGGAGACGTAGAAGCGCTCCGGGAACGCGGCGTGCAGGGTCTCGGCGACGTGCAGGGCGACGGGCAGTCCGACCAGCTGGAGCAAGGCGATCGGCGACATCGGCAGGCCCAGGGGGGCGAGGGCCCGGTCGGCGACGGGCACGGGGGTGCCCTCGTCGACGGCCCGGAGGACCTCGCTGAGCAGCCGGGTCAGGACCCGGTTGACGACGAAGGCCGGGGCGTCGCCGACGCGCACGCACGACTTCTTCAGCTCCCGCCCGACGGCGAACGCGGTGGCCAGGGCGGCGTCGTCGGTCGCGTCGGTGCCGACGACCTCGAGCAGCGGCATCACCGCGACCGGGTTGAAGAAGTGCATGCCGACGACCCGCTCGGGGTGGCGCAGCCCGGCGGCCATCTCGCGCACCGACAGCGAGCTGGTGTTGGTGGCCAGCACGCAGCCGGGGGACACCGCCGCCTCCACCTCGGCGAGCACCCGCTGCTTGACCGTCATCTCCTCGAAGACCGCCTCGATCACCAGGTCGGCGTCGCCGAAGGAGGCCTTGTCGACCGCGCCGCTGACCAGCGCCTTGAGCCGGTTGGCGGCATCGGCACTCACCCGCCGCTTTCCGAGCAGCCTGTCGATCTCGGTGTGCACATAGCCGACGCCCCGCTGCACCCGCTCCGCGTCAAGGTCGGTGAGCACCACGGGCACCTGCAGCCGCCGGACGAAGAGCAGCGCGAGCTGGCTGGCCATCAAGCCGGCGCCGACCACCCCGACCTTGGTCACCGGCCGGGCGAGCGACCGGTCAGGCGCCCCGGCGGGCCGCTTCGCCCGGCGCTGCACCAGGTCGAAGGCGTAGAGCCCACTGCGCAACTCGTCGCTGAGCAGCAGGTCGGCGAGCGCCTCGTCCTCGGCGGCGTACGCCTCGTCGACCCCTCGCGTCCGGCCGGCAACGACCAGGTCGAGGGCGCGGTAGGCCGCGGGTGCGGCGCCGTGCACCTTCGCGTCGGCGATGGCGCGCCCACGGGCCGCGGCCGCCTCCCAGGCGTCAGCAGGCTCGGTCGCCGCCGGCGGGCGCTTGACGACCAGATCGCCGCGCAGCACCGCGGCGGTCCACGCCAGCGAGCACTCCAGGAAGTCGGCGGGCTCGAACAGCGCGTCGGCCAGGCCGAGCGCGAACGCCTGCGGCCCGGTGAGGGTGCGGTTGTTCTCGAGGGTGTTCTCGACGATGACGGTGACGGCGCGCTCCGGCCCCACCAGGCGGGGCAACAGGTAGGCCCCGCCCCAGCCCGGCACCAGGCCGAGGAACACCTCGGGCAGCCCGAGCGCGGGCACCCCCGCGGAGATCGTGCGGTAGGTGCAGTGCAGGGCGAGCTCGAGGCCGCCGCCGAGCGCGAGCCCGTTCACGTACGCGAACGTCGGCTTGCCCAGCTCGGCGAGGCGCCGGAACGTCGCGTGCCCCAGGCGGGCGATCTCGCGTGCCTGCTCCCGGGTGCGCAGCTGGGGCACCCCTGTCAGGTCCGCACCGGCAGCGAATCCGAACGGCTTGCCGGTCACGGCCACGGCGACCGCGTCGGAGGCGGCGGCGGCGTCGAGCGCCTCGCCCAACGCGCGCAGCCCGGCAGGACCCAGCGTGTTGGGCTTGGTGTGGTCGGCGCCGTTGTCGAGCGTGATCAGCGCGAGGCGTCCGGGGCCGCCGGGCAGCTCGAGGAAGCGGAGCAGTGCACGGGTCACGACCTCCCCGGCCAGGGCCGGCGGGGCGGCGGTGGCGGTCACGCGGCGGCGCCGGCGTGCACCGGGTTCTCCCAGACGACGCTGCCGCCCATGCCGATGCCGATGCACATGGTGGTCAGGCCGTAGCGCACCTCCGGATGCTCCTCGAACTGGCGGGCGAGCTGGGTCATGAGGCGCACCCCGGAGGAGGCGAGGGGGTGGCCGACGGCGATCGCGCCGCCGTACGGGTTGACGCGCGGGTCGTCGTCGTCGACGCCGAAGTGGTCGAGGAAGGCGAGCACTTGCACCGCGAAGGCCTCGTTGAGCTCGATCAAGCCGAGGTCGTCGAAGCCCAGGCCGGCCTTCGCGAGCGCCTTCTCGGTGGCCGGCACCGGCCCGATGCCCATCACCTCCGGCTCGACGCCGGCAAAGGCGTACGACACCAGGCGCATCCGCGGGGCCAGGCCCAGCTCGGCGGCGATGTCGCTGGCGGTGAGCAGGCAGGCGGTGGCGCCGTCGTTGAGACCGGCGGCGTTGCCGGCGCTGACCCGCCCGTGCGGCCGGAAGGGTGTCTTCAGCTCCGACAGGTCCTCGACGGTGGTGCCCGGGCGGGGCGGCTCGTCGCGGGTGGCCAGCCCGTAGCCCCGCTCCCGGTCGCGGGTGGCGACCGGCACCAGGTCGGGCTGGATGCGCCCGTTCGCGTAGGCCTTCGCGAGCCGCTCCTGGCTGGCTGCCGCGTAAGCGTCGGCCCGCTGCCTGCTCAGGTGCGGATAGCGGTCGTGGAGGTTCTCGGCGGTCGCGCCCATGACGAGCGCCGAGGGGTCGACGATGCGCTCGGCGAGGAACCGCGGATTGGGGTCCACGCCCTCGCCCATCGGATGGTGGCCCATGTGCTCCACGCCGCCGGCGATGGCCACGTCGTAGGCGCCGAAGGCGATGCCCGACGCGGTGGTCGTCACCGCGGTCATCGCCCCCGCGCACATCCGGTCGATCGCGAAGCCCGGCACGCTCTTGGGCAGCCCCGCGAGCAGCGCCGCGGTGCGGCCGATGGTGAGGCCCTGGTCGCCGGTCTGGGTGGTCGCCGCGATCGCCACCTCGTCGACGCGCTCCGGCGGCAGGCCGGGGTTGCGTCGCAGCAGCTCCCGGATGCAGCGGACCACGAGGTCGTCGGCGCGCGTCTCGGCGTACATGCCCTGCGCTCCCGCCTTGCCGAAGGGCGTGCGCACCCCGTCGACGAAGACGACGTCGCGCACGGTACGAGCGGAGATGCTTCCCACGGGGAGCTCCCTTCGGGGGCGGTGCTGTCTACGTCGGTTCTTGATGCTACTGCTCGGTAACTCAGGGGTCGCACCCGACCGCCTCCGGTTTGCCGCCTCTCCGCCGTGGTCCTCGCCGCTCCGGTCCGGCTCCGGGCCGCGTTACCGAGGATTGCGAAGCGAGGGACCGCGTTGTCATCGTCGTACGGAAACGACCCGAATTCCCGCATTGGCGCGGTGCGCGTCGCTGGCGAAGCCCGCCGCCGGCGGCCGCTGTTGCTGCTGAGCCAGTGCGGCGGGACGGCGAGCCGACCGCGTCGACGACCCCCGGAGCGGCTGGCAGCAGCGCCGGCTCGGGCCCGCTCAGCCGCTGAACGGCCAGGGACGGCTCCGGCGGTGTGCTGACGGCCCACCCGCGGCCCGCGGGTTGTGTGGAGTCGCCACCTCGCAGCGACGGGAAGTTGGGCCGCACCATGTCGCAGCATCTGCTCCCGCTCGGGCTGCGGAGGCAAGAAAAGCACGGTGGCGGAGGAGGCGTGGTGACCGGCGTGACCACCAGGGATCAGGCGAGCGTGGATGGCGACGGATCCGGTGCGGCCGCCGCCCGGCTGCCTCGTCCCGCTCAGGCCGGCCTCGACCTCTCGGGACGCACGGCCCTCGTCACCGGAGGAGCCAGCGGCATCGGGCGGGCCTGTGCCGAGCGCCTCGCGGGCGCGGGAGCGCGGGTGCTGGTCGTCGACCTCGACGGCGAGGGAGCGGAGCGGGTCGCCGGCGAGATCGGCGGCGAGGCCCGGCGGGTGGACCTGAGCGACCTCGACGCCGTCGACCAGCTGGACCCGGCGATCGACGTGGTCGTCAACAACGCCGGCTTGCAGCACGTCGCGCCGATCGAGCAGTTTCCACCGGAGCGCTTCGGCCTGCTCCTGCGGATCATGCTGGAGGCGCCGTTCCGCGTCGTGCGGCGCAGCCTGCCGCACATGTACGCGGGGCAGTGGGGACGGGTGCTCAACATCTCCTCCGTGCACGGCCTGCGGGCCTCGCCCTACAAGTCGGCCTACGTGGCCGCGAAGCACGGGCTCGAGGGGCTGTCGAAGGTGATCGCGCTCGAGGGCGCTCCGCACGGGGTCACGTCGAACTGCATCAACCCGGCCTACGTGCGCACTCCGCTCGTCGAGTCGCAGATCGCCGCGCAAGCGCAGACGCACAACCTGGCCCCCGAGCAGGTGGTGGAGCAGATCATGCTCGCGCCCGCCGCAATCAAGCGCCTGATCGAGCCCGCCGAGGTTGCCGAACTGGCGGCCTACCTCTGCTCCGAGCCCGCGTCCTTCATCACCGGCTCCTCGTTCACCATGGACGGCGGCTGGACAGCGCACTAGAAGGGTGGGTCGTCGGGCAGCGGTGGTCGCTAGAACAGCCCACCGACGAAATCGGCGGGCAGCTCGGATGTGTGGCGGCACCACCGGAACGCCAGCCAGACTGTGGGTGTGAGCTGTTCGATGTATCTCGAGTTGCTGGCCCGCGATGCGGCGGCCGTCGAGTACGAGGGTCCGGTCCTCGACGCGCGGGCGCGCAACGCCGCCCCCGAGGTGCTGGCGGAGCTGGAGCGGGCCAAGCTGCTGGCGCTGCAGATCCGAGGTGCCATGGAGAGCCGCCGCCGGCGGGAGGCGGAGCTCTCCGCCCTCTTCGAGACCGCGGGTGACCTCGCCGCCCTGCGGGAGCTCGACGCACTGCTGCAGGCGCTTGTCCGCCGCGCCCGGCTCCTGCTCGGCACCGACATCACCTACCTCACCCTGAAGGACACCGAGCGCGGCGACACGTACATGCGGGTCACGGACGGGTCGGTGTCCGCGGCGTTCCAGCAGCTCCGGCTGCCGCCCGGTGCGGGCCTCGGCGGCCTGGTGGCCGAGGGCGGCAACCCGTACGGCACCGCGAACTACGCCCGCGACTCGCGCTTCCACCACCGCGGCGACATCGACGCCGCGGTCGGTGAGGAGGGGCTGGTCGCGATCCTCGGGGTCCCGCTGCGCCTCGGCAGCCGGGTCATCGGCGTGCTGTTCGCGGCCAACCGCAGCGAGCGCCCCTTCGCCCGCGAGGAGGTTGCGCTGCTGTCCTCCCTGGCGGCGCACGCCGCGGTCGCGATCGACAGCGCCCGGCTGCTCGAGGAGACCCGGGAGGCGTTCGAGGAGCTCAACGCGGCGAGCGTGCTGGTCCGCGCACACAGCGAGGCGGTGGAGCGCGCCGCCGCCGCGCACGACCGTCTCGCCGACCTCGTGCTGCGCGGGGGAGGGGTCGACGACGTGGCCGCCGCGGTCACCGAGGTGCTCGGGGGTGAGCTGCTCGTCCTCGACCCGGAGGGCAGGTCGCTGACGTCGGGGAGATCACCGGTCTCGCTCGACGAGCGTGCGGTCGCGGACGCGGTGAGCACCTCGACGCGGCTGGGCCGGGCGGTGCGGTGCGGCCCGCACACCCTCGCCGCGGTCGCCGCCGGGGCCGAGCAGCTGGGTGCCCTCGTGCTGGTGCACCGCGCGGACCTCGGCGACGCCGACCAGCGCATCCTCGAGCGGTCCGCGCTGGTCACGGCGCTGCTCCTGCTCTTGCGCCAGTCGGTAGCGCAGGCGGAGGACCGCGTACGCGGGGAGCTGCTCGACGACCTGCTGGCCGCCCCGGGGCGCGATCCGCAGGGCCTGCGTGACCGGGCCCGGCGCCTGGACGCGGACCTGGACGTGCCGCACTCGGTGGTGAGCGTGCGCGCCGACGGGGTGCGGGCCCAGCGGTTGCTCCCGGCGGCCATCCGGCTCGCGTCCGCCCGCGGCGGACTCGCCGGCTCACACCGCGGCGCGGTGGTGCTGCTCCTGCCGGGGGTGGACGCCAGCGCCGCTGCGCGCGCCGTCGCCGGCGAGCTGGGAACCGCGGTAGGGGCGCCGGTGACCGCAGGGGCAAGCGGGCCGGCCACGGGTCCCATCGCCGTCGCGGCCGCCTACAGCGAGGCAGTCCGGTGCCTGGAGGCCCTGCTGTCGCTGGGGCGGGCCGGCAGCGGAGCGAGCATGCAGGACCTCGGCTTCCTCGGCCTGGTCCTCGGTGACGGCCGGGACCTCGACGGGTTTGTGCAGCGCTGCATCGGGCCGCTGCTCGACTACGACCGGCGCCGCGGCACCGACCTCGTGCACACACTGGAGGAGTACTTCCGCTGCGGGTCCAGCCTGACCCGCACGCGCGAGGCGCTGCACGTGCACGTCAACACCGTGACCCAGCGCCTCGACCGCATCGGCTCGCTGCTCGGACCGGACTGGCAGGTCCCGGAGCGCTGTCTGCAGGTGCAGCTGGCCCTGCAGCTGCACCGTGCCCGCGGCGGGCGACCCCGGCTCGGCTGAAATCCCGCCCGTTCCGCTAGCGGTGCGCCGGCTGGACGTCGGGCTGCTGGTCGCGCGGCTCGACGCCGGGTTCGGGCTCGGCCGCCGGCCGGGACCTTCGCCGCTGCAGCAGGTGCACCGCGGTGCCCCAGAGGCCACGGCGGAAGACCGTGACGACCAGGACGAAGATAGCGCCGGTGATGATGCCGATGCCGTTGAAGCCGGAGCTGGCGAGGAAGTCCTCCAGCAACACGATGACGGCAGCTCCCAGGACGCTGCCCCACAGCGTGCCGATCCCGCCCAGCACGGTCATGATCACGACCTTGCCCGAGGTCGTCCAGTAGACCTCCTGCAGCGACGCGAAGCCGTGACTGATGGCGAACAGGCCGCCGGCGAGCCCCGCCAGGCCGGCGGAGATCACGAAGACCAGCAGCTTGTAGCGGTCGACCGGATAGCCGAGCGCCCGCGCCCGCGCCGGATTGTCCCGAATGGCCACCAGCACCTTGCCGAACGGCGAGCGCACGATGCGCCAGGCGAACGCCAGGCCGGCGAGGATGAGCGGCAGGCCCGCGTAGTAGAAGAAGAACGGCTCGCTCAGGTCGAGGCCGAAGAAGTCGCGGGGGATGCCCTGCAGCCCGTTCTCACCGCCGGTCACGCTGCGCCACTGGTTCGCCAGGAAGTAGATCATCTGCGCGAACGCCAGGGTGACCATGGCGAAGTAGATGCCGGTGCGTCGCACCGACAGGTAGCCGATCGGCACGGCCAGGGCCATGGCGACCAGGGTGCCGCCGAGCACCGCAACCGGGAACGGTGCTCCCGCGTGCACGGCGATCAAACCGGAGGCGTACGCGGAGCTGCCCCAGAAGGCGGCATGCCCGAACGACAGCAGGCCCGTGTAGCCGAGCAGCAGGTCGAGCGCGACCGCGAACAGCGCCCAGCAGGCGATGTCCATCGCCACCGGCGGATAGACGAACCACGGCAGGCCGAGCGCGAGCACCAGCCCGACCGCCAGGAGCAGCCGGCGCACGCCGCTGCCCGCCGTCGCGGCCCGCTCGGTGACCCGCCCGCCCGTCCGGCTCAGCACGGTACTCACGCGGTCGCCTCCTCCTTGCCGAACAGCCCGGCCGGACGCCACAGCAGCACGACGGCCATCAGGATGAACACCAGGGTCTGCGAGAGCGCCGGCACGTACAGGTTGCCCAGTGCCTGCAGCATGCCCACGACGAAGCCGGCGACCACCGACCCGAAGATCGACCCCAGCCCGCCGATGACGACGACGGCGAAGACGACGATGATCAGGTCGGCTCCCATCAGCGGGTTGATCGCCCGCATGGGCGCGGCCAGCACCCCGGCGAAGCCGGCGAGGCCGATGCCGAAGCCGAAGACGGGCGTGACCCAGCGGCCCACGTCGATGCCGAGGGCCCGGGTGATCTCGGGCCGCTCGGTGGCCGCCCGGACAATGCGCCCCACCCGCGTGCGGACGAGCACGAACCAGACCCCCACGCAGACCGCGACCGAGGTGACCAGCACGAAAACCTGGTAGGCGGGATAACTGAACACCCCGAGGTCGACCGACCCGGCCAGGGCGTCCGGCGGCCGGTACGGCTGGGACTGCACGCCGTACTGCCGCCGGACGAGGTCCTGGAGGATCAGCGTCACACCGAACGTCAGCAGGAAGTTGTACAGCGGGTCGAGCGCGGCCAGCCGGTGCACCAGCGTGCGCTCCAGCACGATGCCCGCGACGGCGAGCACCAGCGGCACCACGAGCAGCGCGGGCCAGAACGAGAGGCCGACGCGGTCGAGGAGCAGGTAGGTGCCGAACGCCCCCAGCATGTAGAACGCGCCGTGGGCGAAGTTGACCACGCCGAGCATGCCGAAGATCACCGCGAGCCCGAGGGCCAGGAGGGCGTAGAAGCTGCCACTGACCAGACCGTTGAAGGCTTGCTGCAGGAAGTTCACCATGACGGGGTCACGAGAACGTGCAGCCGCTCTCGGAGGCCGGCCGGAAGGCCTCGGCGGCGGGGATAGTGGCCACGATCTTCTCGTAGTCCCACTCCTCCTTGACCTCGGTCTTGGGCTTCACCTGGGCGAGGTACGCGTCGTGCGTGACACGGTGGTCGGCCGCGCGGATCTCGCCGTTACGGGCGAAGAAGTCGCTGAACTTGTGGCCCTCCAGGGTCTTGACCACCGCGTCGGCGTCGTCGGTGCCCGCGCGCTGCACGGCCTCGAGGTACTGCATCGCTGCGGAGTAGTTGCCGGCGTGGGAGAAGCTCGGCCGGGTGTTGGTCTTGGCCTTGAACTTGTCGGCCCACTCCCGGTTCTGGGCGTCGTAGTTCCAGTACCAGGGGTCGGTGAACGTCGTGCCCTGGAAGGCGTCGGGTCCCAGGCCGTGGATGTCGGTGATGAACATCAGGCCGACGGCCAGGTTGAGCCCCTTCTCGCGCAGCTTGAACTCGTTGAACTGCTTGACCAGGTTGACCAGGTCACCACCGGCCTGCATGGTGCCGAGCACCTGCGGCTTGGGGTTCAGCGTCGGGGCCTTGAGCAGGAACGTGGAGAAGTTGTCGTTGGGGAACGGCGTCGGGTCCTTGCCCACGATGGTCCCGCCGGACTGCTCCACGAAGCGCGTGAAGCTCTTCTGCATGTCCTGGCCGAAGGCGTAGTCGGGATACACCAGGTACCAGTTCTTGCCGCCGTTCTGCGTGACCGTCGACCCGGTGCCCTTGGCCAGCATGTAGGTGTCGTAGGCGTAGTGGAAGGTGTACTTGTTGCACTGCGCCCCGGTGAGCTCCGTGGTGCCCGCGGTGATGTTGACGTGCAGCTTCTTCTTCGCCTTGGCCTGCCCGGCGACCGCCAGCGCCGCGGAGGAGGTCGGGACGTCGAGGATGATGTCGGCCTGGCGCCGGTCGTAGAGCTCCTGGGCCTGGGAGTTGGCGACGTCGGGCTTGTTCTGGTGGTCGGCGCTGATGACCTCGATGTTCTTGGCCACCGCCTTGTCGCCGTACTTCGCCTTGAAGTCATCGATCGCCATCTGCACCGCAGTGACCGTGTTCTTGCCCGACAGGTCGGCGTAGATGCCGGACTGGTCGTTGAGGACGGCCAGGGTGAGCTTGTCGTTGGTGAACTTGCTCGTGCCGCCGCCCGGCCCGCCAGCGCCACAGCCGGCGAGCAGCAGGGCCGCCGCCGACAGGGCCGCGGTGGCGGCCCGCCTCGCGGTGCGGTTTCTGGGGTTCATGTACATCCTTCCTCGGTGCCGCCGCCGAGGTGGCGGCCGGCGAAATGGGGCCTGCTAGCGGGAAAAGGGTCAGATGCCGAGGTACGTGAGCAGCTCGCCCTGCCGCTCGCGGACCTCGCGGTTGTCCATGGTCTCCACGACCTGGCCCTGCGCGAGCAGGTAGTGCCGGTCGGCGACGGTGGCGGCGAACGCGACGTTCTGCTCGATCAGCAGCACCGTGCCGCCCTGGCGTTTCACCTCGCGCAGGATCTCGCCGATCTGCTGCACGAGCAGCGGGGAGAGCCCTTCGGTGGGCTCGTCGCACAGCAGCAGGCGCGCGCCCATCCGCAGCACCCGCGCGATCGCCAGCATCTGCTGCTCCCCGCCGGAGAGCTTCGTGCCGGGAAACCCGCGGCGCTGCCGCAGCACCGGAAACGCCTCGTACACCCGGTCGAGGCTCCAGGCGTCGGGACCGACGACCGGCGGCAGCGTGAGGTTCTCCTCGACGGTGAGGCTGGCGTAGATGCCGCGGTCGTCGGGGACGTAGCCCAACCCGCGGCGCGCCCGCCGGTGCGCCGGCAGCCCCGTCAGGTCGGCGTCGAGGAAGCGGAGCGTGCCGCTCATCTGCCGGTGCAGGCCCATGAGGCAGCGCAGCAGGGTCGTCTTGCCCGCGCCGTTGCGGCCCACCAGCGTGACGACCTCGCCGGCGGCCACCTCCAGCGACACGTCGCGCAGCACGTTGGCCTGGCCGTACGCTGCTGAGAGCCCCTGCACGCTAAGCAACCGGGCTCCCGAGGTAGGCGCTGACCACGCGGGGGTCCTGACGCACCTCGTCGTACGGCCCCTCCACGAGCACCGCGCCGAACTGCAGCACGCTCACCCGGTCGGCGAGGTTGGCGACGACGCTCATGTTGTGCTCGACCATGACGACGGTGCGCCCGGAGCGGATGCGTCGGATCAGCTCCACCGTGCGCTCCACGTCCTCCAGGCCCATGCCGGCCGTTGGCTCGTCGAGCAGCAGCAGGGCGGGGGAGAGGGCGAGCGCGAGCGCCAGCTCGAGCGCCCGCTTCTGCCCGTACGCGAGGCTGCCGGCGGGCAGCTCCGCCCGGTCGGCCAGGCCCACCTCGTGGAGCAGGGCCATGGCCTCGTCGCGGAAGCGGGCGAGCAGCCGGTCGGAACGCCAGAAGCGGTAGCCCAGGCCGGTGCTGCTCTGCAGGGCCAGCTCCACGTGGTCGCGCACGGTCAGCTGCTCGAACAGGCTGGTGATCTGGAAGGAGCGGGCCACTCCTCGGGCGGCGATCCGCTCGGGCGGCAGCGCGGTCACGTCGTGTCCCTGGAGCAGGATCGTGCCCGACGTGGGAGCGAGAAAGCCGGTCAGCAGGTTGAACAGTGTGGTCTTGCCCGCGCCGTTGGGGCCGACCAGGGCGTGCACGGAGCCGGCCCGCACCTGCAGGTCGACGGAGTCGACGGCCCGGAAGCCGGAGAACTCCTTGACCAGCCCGCGGGTCTCGAGGACCACGTCCGCAGCGGGACCGGCAGTCGGATGCGCGTCGTGCCCGGGTGCCTGCGACATGGCCGGTCCGCTCCTTCCGCTGCGTGGTGCCGTTCTGCGGGAGGCTAGGCAGCGCTGCGACGGTTCTGTAGTTTTGCCATCGCCACAATGCGGGCGCGGGGAGTGGGGGCCCGCCACATCCGAGCGGGCCGAGGAGCAGGGCTCAGCGCCGGTCCGGGTCGGCACAGCGGCGATGCCCCGCCCACGCCGCCAGCCAGCGCCGCAGCCCGTCGGCCTCTGGAGAGGTCACCGCGGCGAGGGAGCGCTCGGCGGTGTCCCAGTGCCGGCGGGCCGCGGGGGAGTCGCCGCACAAAAAGGCCGCCAGTCCCAGCTGGGCGAGGACGTGCGCGCGCCCGGGGTCGGGGCCGTCGCCGTCGGCGCACTCGCTCCGGCGCAGCTCGAGGCACTGCTCGAAGCAGGTCCGGGCCTTCGCGGCGTCGCCGCGCAGGAGGGCCTGCTCGGCCAGCGCACAGCGCGGCGTCCGGCAGCCGAGCGTCGTGACCCCCGGCCGGAGCGCTGCCGTCGACGCGGCCAGCCAACATCCGCCCCACTGTTCCCATCGTCACCCTCTGGCATCGCGCGGTCTCGAATGCTCTACGCCAGCTCTGCGGGGGCACGCCAGGTCCGAAGTGCTAAGCCCGGATCCATCGCTGATCTTGAGTGTGGGTGGGCACCGGGTCGAGTGAGCGGTGCTGTGCCCTGACTCGGCTTGAGGGCGTGGAGGTGCTGCCGGTCTGCCGGCCTCTCCGGGTCCTGGTCGCGGGGGTGAGGGGTGGTGTTCAGCAGCGCAGCGGGATCGCGGTGATCGCGGTCAGAGCGGCTAGAACGGCGTCGGCCCAGGGCCAGCTGGCGGGGAGGCGCAGGTGGCGCCGCCGGCCGGTGTGCACGAGCCGGCCGGGCATGGTGAACACCCGGGCGCGCAGGCTGGCGGCGGTGGCCCGGGCCAGGTCGTGCCCGGCGAGCAGGCCGACGGCGCGGCCGAGGTTGTGCGCCATGACGGCCAGGGCGAGCCAGGCGGCGTTCGCCATGAAGCGCCCGGAGGGCAGGTGCGCCAGCCCGGCGGACTTGAGCTCGGCGATGCTCTGCTCGACCACGGCGTGGCGGCGGTGGTCGGCCTCGACCTCGACCAGGGGCAGATCCCGGTCGGTGACGAACGCGTGGTAGTCCCAGGAAGTGAACAGCGCCAGCTGCGAGCCCGGGGTGGGGCGAACCCGGCGCACGACCAGCCGCACGGTCATCGCCTGCTTCGTGCCGGCGAAACAGACGAAGGGGGTCTCGGCGACGTCGGCGCCGGAGACCTCCGGGGTGCTCAGCCAGTACGGGATCGGCTGCCAGGCCTGCTCGGGGAGGGCCTCGATCGCGGCGCGCACCCGCTTGTCCTGCCGGACGGTGACCGAGAAGCGGACGTCGAACTTCTTCGCGGTGGACAGCACCGCCTTGCTGTAGAACGCGGAGTCCGCCCGCACGGTGAGGGGGCCGGTGGCCCCGGCGTGCCGGGTGCGGCTGATCGTCTCGGTCAGGAAGCTTCTGGCGCCGCGGGCCGCGCCGGCGGACCCGCCGCGCAGCCGGGCGAAGAGCACCTGCCCGGTCTGCGCGCACGTGGCCAACTGCGGGTGATAGCCGCGGACTTTGGTGTAGCCGAACGCCGCGCCCTGCTTCGCCCGGCCGTGCACCTCGACGATGGTCGAGTCAAGGTCGATCGTCAGCGGCCCGGACAGCTGCGCCGGACCAGCGCCGGCGGCCCACAGCCGGGCCAGCAGCTCCCGGGAGACCGCATCCCACTCGCGGACGTTGGACCACTTGTGCGCGCGCAGCCACGACCCCACCGTCGAGGGCGCCCTCGTCGCGTCGAACAGCTCGGCGGCCGCGCCGGCGCGCAGCACCCCGACATCATCGATCGAGTCCCCACCGGCGAGCATCGACCCGAGCACCGTCAACGCCTTGGCGCCGCTGTTCGCCCCGTGCCGGGCCAGCCGGACCCGGGAATCGATCAGCTCGGCCAAGCCCAGCCGCTCGGCCAGCTCCGCGGCTGGCAGCAGCCCAGCGTTGGGCACCAGATTCGCCTCATCGAAGCTCACCGACACCCGGCTGAGCTCATGGGATGCTCGCACCCTGCAAGTGCCCTTCTCCCCGGCGACAACTGACCCCTCGACAAGGTCATCGTCCCAGGTAGGAGGGCATTTGCGTGTCCACCCAGGCCACTGCCATCAGGCAAGCGCGGTGGATCCGGGCTAAGGCTAGGTCCCGCCGGCTCGATGTTTTGGGCAAGCAGCCCGGCGCGCCGCGCCGAATGGACCTTTTGGAGTCCGCGAGAACGCGAAGGAGTGCCGGCCAGTGGGAATCGGATGCGAGGACCGGGTGCTGCGGGTGGGCAGCCATCGGATCCGCGTCCGCGTCCAGCACGGCGACGATGGCGGCCTGCCGCTGCTGCTGCTCAACGGCGTGGGGGCACCGCTCGAGCTCTGGCAGCCGCTGCTGCGCCACCTTCCCGGGGTGACGACGATCGCGATGGACGCCCCGGGCTGCGGCGGCTCGTCCACTCCGCTCCAGCCGCTGACGATCCAGGGGCACGCCCGGCTGGCCGTGCAGGTGCTCGACCGACTGGGCATCTCCTCGTTCTCCGTGCTCGGCTTCTCCTTCGGCGGCCTGGTCGCCCAGGAGGTGGCCCGCCTGGCGGGCCCCCGGATGCACCGGCTCGTGCTGGCCTCGACCAGCTGCGGGTGGGGCGGAGTGCCCGGCAGTCCCCGGGCGCTGCTCGCGATCAACACCCCCGACCGCTACTACGACCGCTCCCTGTTCGAGGCGGCGGCGCCGGAGTACATCGGCGGTGAGGAGACCGCGAACGAGGACTTCCTGCAGGAGCAGGCCCGCATCCGGTCCGCGCACCCGCCGAACCGGCGGGGCTACTTCCACCAGTGCTGGGCCGCCTCGATCTGGGTCCAGCCTGCCCTGGCTGTGCCGGGTGCGGACCGACACCCTGGTGATCACCGGGGACTCCGATCCGCTCGTCCCCCCGGTCAACGCCTCGATCCTCGCCTCGATGCTGCCGCACGCGCAGGTGCGCACCGTGCCCGGGGGCGGGCACCTGTGCCTGCTCGAGCGAGCGCGGACCCTGGCGCCGGGGATCATCGACTTCCTCTACGGAGAAGTCGGAGAAGCCGGAGAAGCGAGCGCCTGAGGCGGGCGGGTCAGCCGCGCAGCTTGTACTCCTCCAGCAGGCGCCGCCCCACGACCATGCGCTGGATGTCGGCCGTGCCCTCGCCGATGAGCAGCATGGGTGCCTCGCGGTAGAGCCGCTCGATCTCGTACTCCTTGGAGTAGCCGTAGCCGCCGTGGATGCGGAACGAGTCCTCGACGACCTCCTTGCAGTACTCGCTGGCGAGGTACTTCGCCATGCCGGCCTCGAGGTCGTTGCGCTCGCCGGAGTCCTTGCGCCGCGCCGCCTGCACCATCATCGCGTGCGCCGCCTCGACCTTGGTGGCCATCTCCGCAAGGCGGAACAGCACCGCCTGGTGCTCGGCGATCGGCTTGCCGAAGGTCTGCCGCTGCTGGGAGTAGGCGATGCCGAGCTCGAAGGCCCGCAGCGCCACCCCGCACGCCCGGGCGGCGACGTTGACCCGCCCCACCTCGACGCCGTCCATCATCTGGTAGAAGCCGCGGCCCTCCTCGCCGCCCAGCACGGACGTGGCCGGGACGCGGTGCCCGTCGAGCACGAGCTCGGTGGTGTCGACCCCCTTGTAGCCCATCTTTTCGATCTTGCCGGGGACGGTGAGCCCCGGCGCGACCTCCCCGAAGCCCGGCTCCTTCTCGATCAGGAATGTGGTGAACCCCTTGTGCGGCGGGGTGGTGTCGGTGGTCTTGCACAGCACCGCGACCAGGTTGGAGGAGCCGCCGTTGGTCAGCCACATCTTCTGGCCGTCGATCACGTAGTCCTCGCCGTCGCGACGGGCCCGCGTACGGATACCGGAGACGTCGGAGCCCAGCCCCGGCTCCGACATGGAGAACGCGCCGCGCACCGAGCCGTCGGCCATGCGCGGCAGCAGGTCCTTCTTCTGCTCCTCGGTGCCGTGGCGGGCGAGCATGTAGGCGACGATGAAGTGGGTGTTGATGATGCCCGAGACGCTCATCCAGCCGCGGGCGATCTCCTCGACGACGAGGGCGTACGTGAGCAGTGACTCGCCCAGCCCGCCGTACTCCTCGTCGATCATGAGGCCGAACAGCCCCATCTCGCGCATGCCGTCGACGATCTCCTGCGGATACTCGTCGCGATGCTCCAGCTCGGTGGCGACCGGCAGGATCTCCTTGTCCACGAAGGCGCGGACGGTGGCGAGGATGTCCTGCTGGATCTCGGTGAGGCCCTCGGTGCGTGCCAGCCGGCCCATGGTCAGCTCCTCTTCGTGGATGCGGGGTCGAGGGGAACGGGGCGCCCCGGCTGCTCGCTGCTCGTCGCGGCCCTGGGCACGAGCACCTTGCGCCGGAAGACGCAGACCACGGTGCCGTCCTGCTTGTAGCCGCGGGTCTCGACGTACACGACGCCGCGGTCGGGCTTCGACGAGGACTCCGTCTTGTCGAGCACCGTCGTCTCGCCGTAGATCGTGTCGCCGTGGAAGGTCGGCGCGACGTGCCGCAGCGACTCGACCTCGAGGTTCGCAATGGCCTTGCCGCTGACGTCCGGCACCGACATGCCCAGCAGCAGGGAGTAGATGTAGTTGCCGACGACGACGTTGCGCCCGAACTGCGTCGTCTCGCCCGCGTAGTGGGCGTCGAGGTGCAGCGGGTGGTGGTTCATCGTCAGCAGGCAGAACAGGTGGTCGTCGTACTCGGTGACCGTCTTGCCCGGCCAGTGCTTGTAGGTCGCGCCGACCTCGAACTCCTCGAAGGAGCGCCCGAACTGCACCTCAGCCCTCCGAAGGGGGCTCGAAGCGGGAGGTGCGGGCCAGCCCGGCGGCGCGACCCTTGGCGGCCACCACGATCGCCATCTTGCGCGACGCCTCGTCGATCATCTCGTCGCCGAGCATGATCGCTCCACGCCGCCCGCCCGCCTCGGACGTGTAGTGCTCGTACGCGTCGAGGATCAGCTCGGCGTGGTCGTAGTCCTCCTGCGCGGGGGCGTACACCTCGTTCGCGGCGTCGAGCTGCCCGGGGTGGAGCACCCACTTGCCGTCGAAGCCGAGGGCGGCGGAGCGGACGGCGACGGCGCGGAAGCCCTCGACGTCGCGGATCTGCAGGTACGGCCCGTCGATCGCCTGCTGGCCGTGGGTCCGCGCGGCCATCAGCAGGCGCATCAGGATGTAGTGGTACGGGTCGCCGGGATAGCCCTCGATCAGGCCGCCGACGACGAGCGACTTCATGTTGATGCTGGCCATGAAGTCGGCCGGGCCGAAGATGATCGTCTCGGTGCGCGGCGAGGCGGCGGCGATCTCGTCGACGTTCACCAGGCCCTTGGCGTTCTCGATCTGCGCCTCGATGCCGATCCGCCCGACCTCGAGACCGACGGTCTCCTCGATCTGGCGCAGCAGCAGGTCGAGCCAGGTCACCTGGGCGGCGTCCTGCACCTTGGGCAGCATGACGCAGTCGAGGTTCGCCCCGGCGCCCTCGACGACCTCGACGACGTCGCGGTAGGTCCAGCTGGTCGTGAGGTCGTTGACCCGCACCACCCGGGTCTTGCCCGACCAGTCGCCGTTGTTGAGGGCGGCGACGACGTTCTTGCGGGCGTCGACCTTCGCCAGCGGGGCGACGGAGTCCTCGAGGTCGAGGAACACCTGGTCGGCAGCCAGGCCCTGCGCCTTGTCGAGCATCTTGGCGCTGCTGCCCGGCACCGCCAGGCAGGAGCGGCGCGGACGCAGGGGGCGGGAGGCGGCGGCGCTCATGACACGGGGTCCTTCGTCGTCGCGGGGGTGCGGGGGAGGGGAGGCAGGCCGCGGGCGCGGCGGATCTCGCCGACGATCTGCTCCAGGATGTCGGCGATGCGGTAGTCCTTCGGCGTGAAGACCGCGGCGACACCCGCGGCCCGCAGGTCGCGGCCGTCCTCGTCGGGGATGATGCCGCCGACGACGACCGGCACGTCGTCCAGGCCGGCGCCGCGCAGCCCGGCGAGCACCTCGGGCACCAGCTCGCGGTGCGCGCCGGAGAGCACCGACAGCCCCACGCAGTGCACGTCCTCCTGCACGGCGGCGGCCACCAGCTGCCCAGGGGTGGAGCGGATGCCGGTGTAAACGACCTCGAAGCCGGCGTCGCGGGCGCGCACCGCGATCTGCTCGGCGCCGTTGGAGTGCCCGTCGAGCCCGGGCTTGCCGACGAGCAGGCGCAGGCGCCCGCCGAGCTCGTCGCCGGTGCGCCGCACCACGTCCTGGACCGCGGCGGCCTCGCCGTCGAGGCCCCGCGTCCCGGC
>JALYMT010000159.1 GCA_030773555.1 Actinomycetota bacterium
TGTCGCTTTCCCCTTCAGGCCGCAACCGGGCAGCACCGCGGGCGCGGTGCCGCCTCGCCGGGGGAAGGCGGCGAAGCGACGGCGCCGAACCGGACGCAACGCTTCCCCACATCGCACCCGGCCCGACCACCGTCTCTGCTCGAACGTACGTTCGAGCAGAAACAAGAGTAAACCCCTTTGGCCCGGACGGAGCAACGGCGCGTCGGCCAGGTTGGGGACGGCGAGCCAGTGAAGCTACTTGTCCACAGATCGCCACGTACGGGCAGCCGGCGCGGTGGCCCCGCCTCTAGCGTGTCGACCATGTGCAGGCGGGTGCTGGTGCTGGTGACCCTCGGGGTCACGATGCTGGTCGGGTGCAGCCGCGAGCAGCCGGAGCGGCCGGCGGTCCTGCCGCCCGTTCAAGCCGCGTCTCCTGGTCCGACCGCCACCGTCTCTGCCCCGAGCGCCCCAGCCGCGACCACCTCTGCACCTCGGAGCAGCCAGAGTCGTGACGAGCAGCTCGTCGCGGCAGCCACCGAGTGGTACGAGGCGATCAAGCGCTCGTACGCAACGCTCGACAGCAGCGAACTGGAGGCGCTGAGCCACCCGGATTGCCGCGGCTGCCAGCGCCAGATCGCTCTTGTCGAGGACGCCGCCGAGCAGAAGCACCGCTACGAACTCGGCGAGTTCCGCATCACCAAGACCCGCATCCTCGGCAAGCCGACCGCGGAGAAGGGGTCCATACGGGTGGAGCGGACATTTGAGGGACTCAAGAGTTATGACCGTGGAGGAGGCCTAGTGCGCGACGTTCCTCACGACGAGGCTGCCCTTCAGTTAGACCTTGTACGTCAGGGTGACCGTTGGCTGCTACGGGAGGTCTTGCGGCTGGAAGAGTCTTGATGAGACTCCTTCGGGCTGCTGTCGCTCTCCTCGTCCTTGTCACCGTATTCGCGGCCCCCGCTTACGGAGAGAGCTCTCGTTGCACCCTTGAGTGCGAAGCCGAGGTCGTTGCAGACCAAGACCGTTTCACCGGGAGTGCTGCGTTCTTCGTGCCTGGCAGGGGTCGGATCGCCGGGGGCGGGGCCAGCGCCTCGGACTGCCCGGAGTGTGAGTGGTCGCTGGTTCCGGCCTGCCGGAGCAACACCGGCCCGGGCGGGGGCAAGCCTCGGGATCTGCTGTGCGTCAACGCGACCGAGACCTGCCAGGAGCCCGGCGAGGTGCGCTACGGCATCTACTTCCGGCGCGACTCGACCCAGGAGTGGCAGGACAGCGGGCAGACCTGCCTGGGCGCCAACGAGCGGCCGGTGACCCAGGCGCAGATCGCGGCGGCGCTGCGCGAGCCGTTCGAGAAGCTCGTGCCCCAGCAGCGCGCGGGATTCCAGCCGGCGAACGGCGCCCTGGTCCACCTGCCGGCCATCTTCTTCGGCGGCCAGCCCACCACCACCCGGGGCACGGTGAGCGTGCTGGGCCTGCAGGTGAGAATCACCGCGACCCCCACCTGGACCTGGACGTTCGAGCCCGGCGCGACGTTCACCACGACCACACCCGGGGCGTCCTATCCAGCCAAGGACGTCACCCACACCTACCAGACGACCGGCAAGCGCACCGTCGAGCTGGTGACCACCTGGCGCGGGAAGTACGAGCTCACCGGCGAGGGCCCCTATCCGATCGTCGAGCCCGTGGTGCAGACCGCCACGTTGCCGCTGCAGGTGTACGAGGCGCGCTCCTAACTCATCGCCGGCGAGGAGTAGCCAGCGGCGACCCCTCTCGCTGTGCACAGGCCCCTGGCAGCCCCACCCCCAGAACCACCAGACTTCCGGCCGTGACGACCTACGCCGCCTGGCTGCGCGGGCTCGGTGAGCAGCGCCTCACCGAGGTGCTGCGGCTGCGCCCCGACGCCTACGCCGGGATCGAGCCGGACAGCGTCGAGGATCTGGCCGTCCGGCTGGCGAGCTTCCCGTCCGTGGTCGCCGCACTGGAGCAGCTCGACGTGCGCGGCCTGGAGATCGTCGAGGTGCTGCAGGCACTCGGCGACGGCGCTTCACGCGACCGCCTCGACGGCCTCGTCGACCAGGTCCTGCCGCGCGGAGAGCTCGAGGAGGCCCTGGGCACCCTCGAGCGGCTCGCCCTGGCGTGGTTCGAGCGCGACGGGACGCTGCGCCTGCCCGAGGCGATGCGCCACCTCGTCCCCGCGCCCCTCGGCCTCGGCGCGCCGCTGCGGCGACTGCTGGGCACCGCCAACGCCGAGGCGCTCAAGCAGCTGGTGCGGGCGATCGGGATGCAGCCCGCCGGCCGCAAGGACGAGAACCTCGGCAAGCTCACCGCGTACTTCTCCGACCCGAAGGCCGTACGCACCCTCGTCGACTCTGCCCCGAAGGCGACCCAGCGCCTGCTGCGGGAGCTCGCCTTCTCCGGCCCGTTGCTGGAGCAACCGGACTACGGCTACGGCTACCGGACGAGCAACACACGCAACCCCACGGTCCAGTGGGCGCAGGACCGTGCCCTGCTGCTGCGCCGGGACTGGAGCTACCTCGAGCTGCCCCGCGAGGTCGGGTGGGCGTTGCGCGGCGAGGACTGGCACCCGCCGTTCACGCCGGCGCCGCCACCGTTGGCGTACGTCGACGTGCCCGCGGACATGGTGGCGCGGCAGGAGGCGGCGGCCGCGGCGGAGGCCGTCGACACCGCGACCGCCCTGCTCGACGCGTGCAGCGAGACCCCGGTCGCCCTGCTCAAGGCCGGCGGCGTGGGCGCCCGCGAGGTGCGCCGCCTGGCGAAGGCGCTGCGCGTCGACGAGGACGTCGTCGCGCTGTGGCTCGAGGTCGCCGACGCCGCCGGACTGCTCGCCCAGGTGGGCGGCGAGGTGCTCGTCACGGACGCGTACGACGACTGGCGGGCCGCACAACCCGCGGAGCGGCTCGCTCCCCTGCTGACCGCCTGGTGGCCGCTACCGCACGCCCCCACGCACCGAGTCGACCTCGGCGGGCAGACGCGGGTGCCACTGTCGCTCAAGGCGCACGACGGCGACCTGGGCGGGCAGCTGCGGCGGGCGCTCGTCGAGCTCGCCGGCGCCGCGGCGGGGCGGGCGGTCGCCAGC
>JALYMT010000160.1 GCA_030773555.1 Actinomycetota bacterium
CGCCCCGCCCGCGCGGGCGGGGCGCGACCCCGAGGACTTCGTCGTCGTCCGCTGAACCCCTGGTCCTGGTCGTCGGTGCGGCCGCTCAGATCGCGTCAGATCGCGCGGTGGTCGGTGGGTGCGTAGCGCGGCGCGAAGCGGGGGCGGCGGAAGCCGGAGAGCTGGAGCAGCCGCACCACCCGGTAGCGGTGCCCGGCGTACGGGGCGAGCAGCTCGAGCATGCCGTCGTCGTCGACCGGCCTCCCGGCCAGCGCCCAGCCGACGTCCTTGCAGAGGTGGATGTCGCCGACGGACACCGCGTCGGCGTCGCCGTGCGCACGCTGGCGCACCTCGGCGGCAGTCCAGATGCCGATGCCCGGCACCGCCCGCAGCCGACGCTCCGCCTCCGGATGTGGCAGCCCGAGCGTCTGCTCCAGGCGCCCGGCCCGGGCGCATGCCTCCAGCACGGTGCGGGCCCGCTTGCCGTCGACGCCGGCCCGGTGCCAGTCCCAGGACGGCACGCGCCGCCACAGCTCGGCGGGCGGCGGCACCCGCATGCCCTCGGGAGCCGGGCCGGGGGCCGGCTCGCCGTAGGCCCGCAGCAGCGCCCGCCACGACCGCCGCGCCTCCGTTCCCGTGACCTTCTGCTCGAGCACCGCCGGGACGAGGGCGTCGAGCACGATGCCGCTGCGCGGCATCCGCCAGGCGTCGAAGCGGCGAACCAACTCGCGCAGCAGCGGATGCCGGGGGGCGAAGCCGCTCGGGTCGTCGCCCTCGCCGAGCATCGCCGGCCCCTGCCCCACCAGCCACTCCGCTCCCGCCCCCCACGCCGTGAACCGGATCTCGTCGCCGCACGCGACGACGCGCAGGGTGGCAGGACCCTCGGGGGTGCGTACGGCTCGCCAGATCGCCCCGGCCGCATCGACCGCGTACGCCGGATCGCCCGCGCCACGCCGCAGCGTGCCCAGCGTGGCGTGCACGTCGACGGGGCGACCGGGCCGCCAGGCGGCGCGCTGCTCGGGAATCACGGCGACAGTCTCTCCCGTCCTTCCGAGGGGGCGGCACCTGACCTCCGTACACTCGCAGGGTGGCGAACAAGGCGAAGGCGACGAGCCGCAGTGACCGGCGGGCCACGATCGAGGCGATGCGCCGCCAGCAGCAGGCGCAGGAGCGACGCAAGACCATCCTGTTCGTGAGCATCGCCGCGATCCTCGGCCTGGTCCTGATCGGGCTGGCCGCTGTGCCCGCCATCCTGCGCAGCGTGAACGACCCGACGAAGAAGGCGCCGGCCTCCTTCGGCGTCCCGGCCGCGGCCGCCGCCTGTGACCCCACCATCAACGAGGCCCCCGAGGGCTCCGGTGAGCACGTGCCCGAGGGCGAGCGCGTCGACTACGCCGCGGCCCCGCCCGCCAGCGGCCGCCACGACGGCGACTTCATCCTCGGCGCGCGCAGCTTCTACGAGCGCGGCGACCGCCCGGCCGTCGAGAAGCTCGTGCACTCCCTCGAGCACGGCTACACCGTCGTCTGGTACGACACCGACGTGGCCGGTGACCAGATCGAGGCGCTGCGCGGGCTGGCCCAGCGCATGGACACCGAGCCCGCGGCGCGCGGCAAGTTCATCGTCGCTCCCTGGACCAGCAGCGAGGAGGGGCGCCAGGCGCTGCCCGAGGGCAAGAACGTCGCGCTCACCCACTGGGGCGCCACCCAGGCGTTCCGGCAGTACTGCGGCTCGGTCAGCGGCGAGGCGGTCGCCGCGTTCGTGCAGGCACATCCGGCGAGCGACGCCCCCGAGCCCAACGCCGCCTAGGCGTCGCTGGAGAAGCGCACCGCGCCGGCGGGGAGCGCGACCTCGAGCCACACCCGGGCGCCGGCGAGCAGCTCGTTGCGCTCCCCGATCTCGGCACCGTCGCCGACCACCGCGTTCTCCAGCCGGCAGCCGGCACCGACGCGGGCGCCGGTGCCCAGCACCGAGCCGCGGACGACGGCATCGGCGCCCACCACGGTGTCGTCCATGACCACCGAGCCGTCGAGCACGGCTCCGGCGCCGACCCGGGCGCGGGCGCCGACGGTCGTACCCCCGCTGAGCGTCGCGGTGGCATCGACGGCGGCGCCGGCGAGCACGAGCGCCTCCCCCGGCG
>JALYMT010000161.1 GCA_030773555.1 Actinomycetota bacterium
GGCCGTCGTTGACCAGAGCGTGGTTGGTTCGCGGCCTGAACATGGCGGGCAGTCTGCCGCCCGCCCTGCGGGCGTACGTGCTCACCGTGCCCCTGGCCGCGCTCGTGCTGGGCGTGCTGACGCTGCCCGACCTGCCCGTCCGGCTCGCCGACCTGGCCACCTACACCGTCCTGCTGGGCGGCGGCGTCGCCTCCGTGGAGGCCACCCGCCGGCTCGGGGAACCCGCCGGCGTCGCCGCCCGTAACTTCTTGTCGGCCTGGTGGCTGCCCATCGCCGTCCTCCTGCCCCCGCCGTACGCGCTGCTGGCGCCGGCGCCGCTCATGGCGCTCACGCAGTGGCGCGTCCGGCCGGCGCCGGTGCACCGGCGGGCGTTCTCCGCCGCCGCGATCGGGCTCTCCTACGCGGGGGCGGCGATGCTCTTCGCCGCGCTGCCACCCACGCTCATCGGCACCGGCCCGGCCGGAGCGCGCCCCCTCGCCTGGGTCCTGGCCGTCGTCGGGTGCGGGGCGCTCGCGGAAGCCGGCAACGCCGCCCTCGTCGCCGGCGCGGTGAAGCTCTCCGAGCCGGGCGTGCACTGGCGGGAGCTCCTCTGGAACTCCGAGAACCTACTCGCCGCCGCCCTCGAGGTGTGCACGGGGGCGCTCGTCGCGGTGGTCGCTGGGCTGTCCCCTGCCCTGGTGCTCATCACCCTGCCCCCGGTCCTGCTGCTGCAGCGCAGCCTGCTGCACGGGCAGCTCACGGCTGCGGCCCGCACCGACGCCAAGACCGGGCTGCTGAACGCCGCCACCTGGGAGCGGGAGGCCGCCGGCGAGCTCGAGCGGGCCCGCCGCAGCCGGCGCTCGCTTGCCGTGCTGCTCCTCGACATCGACCGCTTCAAGGCGGTCAACGACCGGTACGGCCACCTCTACGGCGACCAGGTCCTGCGCGCGCTCGCCGACGTCCTGCGCGGTCAGCTGCGCGAGGGCGACCTGCTGGGCAGGTTCGGCGGGGAGGAGTTCGCGGTGCTGCTGCCCGGCGCCGACAAGCAGGAGGCCCTGCGCAGCGCCGAGCGACTCCGCAGCCGGGTCGCCGAGATGGTGGTGCCGCTGGAGGGGGCAGCTGCTCCCCGGGTGACCGTGTCGATCGGGGTGGCCGTCACGCCCGACGTGACGGTGGGCAGAGACGGCAGGGGTGGTCACGAGGCGACCGGGCCGGCCGCGACGAGCGTGCCGGAGCTCCTGGCCGCAGCCGACGCCGGGTTGTACATGGCGAAGGCGGGGGGCCGTGACCAGGTCCACCTGCGAGGCGCGGTCGGCCCCTGAAGGGAGGGAGCACCCGGGCAGCGTCGGGATTGCCGGTTTCCGACGGGGCCGCAGGGGTGGTCACTCCCCCGCCTGAGCAGTTGTGCGACCACGTTGGTCATGCTGATGGCTCCCGGACCGGACGGAAGCAGGGGTGCAGGGGTGACCAGCAGCGAGACGATGGGGAAGCTGACGGACGGCGCGGGGGAAGCCACGATCCTCGACGCCGTCCTCGACCAGCGCCTGGTGCGCATGGTCTACCAGCCCCTCGTCGAGCTCGACACCGGCGCCCTCGTGGGCTTCGAGGCGCTCGCCCGCGGCCCGGAGGGCACGGCGCTGGAGCGCCCCGACCTGTTGTTCGACGCCGCCCGGCGCGCCCGGCGGCTGGCCGACCTCGACCGGGCCTGCCGCACGGCCGCCCTCGCGGGCGCCCGGGCCGCCGGCCTGGCCCCGCCGTACCGCCTGTTCATCAACAGCGAGCCGGAGGCGCTCGAAGGCTGGTGTCCCGGCGACCTCGAGGAGCACTGCGGCGAGGGCGTCATCCTCGAGCTCACCGAGCGGGCCCTCACCGCGCATCCCGCGCGGCTGCTGCAGACCGTCGCCCGCGTCCGGGCGGCGGGCTGGGGCATCGCCCTCGACGACGTCGGCGCCGACCCGGCCTCGCTGGCCTTGCTGCCGATGCTGCGCCCCGACGTGATCAAGCTCGACCTGCGGCTCGTGCAGCAGCGGGCCACCTCGGAGATCGCGGCGGTGATGAACGCCGTGCACGCCGAGGCGGAGCGCTCCGGCACCCTCGTCCTCGCCGAGGGCCTGGAGACCGAGGAGCACGTCCAGACGGCCCGCTCGTTGGGCGCGACCCTCGGCCAGGGCTGGTTCTTCGGTCGCCCGGGCCCGCTGCCGTCCGCGCTGCCCCCGTACACCGCGTCCCCGGTGCGGATCGTCGCCCGCGGCGACCAGGTGCCCGCACTCTCGCCGTTCGCCCTGGCCGCGAGCGTGCGCACCCCGCGCGCCGCGGTCAAGCCGCTGCTCATCGAGATCAGCAAGCAGCTCGAGGCGCAGGCCCGAAGCGCGGGGGACGCTGCCGTCGTGCTCGCCGCCTTCCAGGACGCGCGCTTCTTCACCAGCGCCACCCGCCGGCGGTACGAGGAGCTCGCCTCGGCCACCGCGTTCGTCGCCGCGCTGGGCGAGGACATGCCCGTGGAGCCGCTGCCCGGCGTACGAGGGGCGGTGCTGCATCCCGACGACCCGGTGCGCGGGGAGTGGGACGTCGCCGTCCTCGGACCGCACTTCGCGGCGACGCTGGTGGCGCGTGACCTGGGCGACGAGGGACCCGACGCCGCGCGGCGCTTCGACTTCGTCCTGTCCCACGACCGGGAGCTCACGATCGCCGTCGCGCACGCGCTGATGTCGCGGGTCTGGCCCGAGCCGCCCGTGAGCGCACCGCTGCCCTCGCCCGCGGGGGCCCGGGTGCCCGCTCCCCGCGCCGGGCAGCAGCAGCCGCCGGCTTCCCCCCGGACGACTCCCCGGCTCGCGGTGAGCGAGAACGCCCTGCCGGTCGCCGCACCCGCCGAGCTCCTGCAGCGGGCCCTGGCCGCCACGACGACCGGCGTGACCATCGCCGACGTGCGCCTGCCGGATCAGCCGTTGATCTGGGTGAATCCGGCTTTCGGCAAGCTCACCGGCTACGCCCTCGCCGAGGTGCTGGGCCGCAACTGCCGCTTCCTGCAGGGTCCCCGCACCGATCCCGCGACCGTGGCCGAACTCGGAGCGGCGATCCGCGGCGGGCGCCAGCTGCGCACCCGCCTGCTCAACTACCAGCGCGAGGGCACGCCCTGGTGGAACGAGATCCACCTCAGCCCCGTCTTCGACGACGAGGGCCTCGTCAGCCACTACATCGGCGTGCAGGACGACGTGACCGCCCGGGTCGATGCGGAGGCCGCTGTCCGGCACTCCGCTCACCACGACGCACTCACCGAGCTGCCGAACCGCGGCCTGCTGGCCGAGGCGACCGACGCCGCGCTCCAGCGCGGGCACGACGAGGGTGGCGCGGTGGCCATGCTCTTCATCGACCTCGTCGATTTCAAGTGCGTCAACGACCGGCACGGGCACGCCGCGGGCGACGAGCTCCTCCGACTCGTCGCCGGCCGGCTGCGGGGCGTGGTGCGCGGGGGACGTGCTCGCCAGGCAGGGCGGCGACGAGTTCCTCCTGCTGCTGCCCGGGTTGGACCCGACCTCGGCCGGTGAGGTCGCCGAGCGGGTCGCCCAGCAGCTGCTCGACGCCCTGGACGAGCCCTTCGCGCTGCTGAACGATGTCCTGCAGGTGGGCGCCAGCATCGGCATCAGCCTCTTCCCCGAGACCGCGGCCAGCGCGGGCGAGCTGCTCCTGCAGGCGGACGCCGCGATGTACGTCGCCAAACGGCGGCAGGGGCGGGGTTCGCACGTCTATCGAGGCGCCTGCTGACGCGCCTGCCGGGTAGAACTGGCGGATGTGAGCTCGAACGCGCACCGCGGCCACGTCTTCGTCGTCCAGGGTGACCTGGCCGCGCTGGCCTGCGACGACGTGCTCGTCCCCACGGATCGGGAGGGGCACGTGACCGCCGGGTTCCACGCCCTCCTCGAGGGCGATCTCGAACCCGGCGGCGGCTTCGAACGCCGCGTCGGCACCGAACAGGACCTCGGCGGCGGTCCTGTTCTCGTCCAGGGCGGGGACGAGGGGCCGCGGCGGTGGCTGGTCGACACCGCCACCGGCGAGGTCGCCCAGCTCGTCGTCCAGGTGGAGCGGTGGGTGGCCGCGGCGCTGGCGTGCGGCGAGGGCGCCCGGCCGCGTCACGGCCGAGCGAAGCGCCTGCTGGGCATGCCGCTGGTGGGCACCGGCGAGGGCGGTGCGGCGGGACGTCGTGGCGACGTGCTCGCCGCGCTCCTGCCGGTGCTGAACGGCCTGACGCACCAGCGCGACGTCGACATCGCCCTGGTACTCGCCGACCCGCGCGATTCCTCCGCCGCCCAGGAGGTACGACGGCGCTGCGCGGACGACTGGCCACTGGAGCCGGAGCTGCTGGAGCGCGCCGACCGGCTCGCCGACCTGGCGAGGCGTGGCGAGCTGGCGCTCTTCGTCGGTGCCGGGGTGAGCCGCGCGGCGGGGCTGCCGATGTGGGACGAGATGCTCTCCCTGCTCGCCGATGCCGCGGGCGTCGACGACCGCGAGCGGGAACGGCTCACTGCGCTGCCGCCGCCGGACGTCGCCCAGCTGCTCCACCGACGCCTCGGCGAGGAGGCCTTCGCCGCGCAGGTCCGGGCCATGTTCGACCGTCGCGAGCACGCCCTCGCGCACGCGTTGCTGGCGGCCCTGCCGGTGCCCCAAGCCGTCACGACCAACTACGACCCCCTGCTCGAGTCCGCGTACGCCGCGGCCCGCCGTCCGCTGCGCGTCCTCCCCTCGGGACATGGGACCGTTGGCGCGGCGGGCACCGACGCCGACACCGCCCGTCCCGACGCCGAGTCCCCCGTCGTCGTGGAGCTGGTCAAGCTGCACGGCGACGTGAGCCGCCCGGAGGAGGTCGTGCTGACCCGGGAGAGCTACGTGCGCCTCACCGACGAGCGGACCGCGCTGGCCGGCGTCGTGCAGGCGCTGCTGCTGACACGGCACGTGCTCTTCGTCGGGTTCTCCCTGCTCGACGACACCTTCATCCGGGTGGCCCACCAGACCCACCGGGTGCTGGCGCGGGAGACCCGGGTGGGCACGGCGCTCGGGCTGCGCGACGACCCCATCCGCCGGGAGCTGTGGGAGGCCGACCTCGACTAC
The DNA here is from genome assembly GCA_030773555.1 of Actinomycetota bacterium. Lineage (GTDB taxonomy): Bacteria > Actinomycetota > Actinomycetes > JALYMT01 > JALYMT01 > JALYMT01. The sequence goes on from JALYMT010000161.1 coordinate 5,083, forward strand.
GTCAGCGTCGCCGGCAGTGACACGCCGCTGCCCGAGGCTGCCCGCCTGCTCGAGATCTTCCTCGACCGGCTGGCCGCCTCGTCGGCGAGTCGCTACGGCTGGCTGCTCGACCCCCGCTACGCCGGACTGCGTACGGAGCCCGACTCCGCCCTCGCAGACGCGGTGGGCCGGCTGCTAGCCGGGCTCGGGGACGGCGCTCGCAGCTCGCCCGGCTGGCCGGGGCTCGCCCGCGCGCTGGAGCATCTCGGGGCCGCTCCGGAGGCGGTCCGCGACCGCTCCGCACCGGTTCGCTCGCTGCCCGCCGATTCTGTCGGTGGGCTGTTCTAGCGTCGGGACCACCAACTCAAGACCGCCGGCCTGTGGACCTTCGCCCGCCGCCCCGACGGCACCGGCACCCTCACCAGCCCCACCGGACACGCCTACCAGATCGAGCCCCACCGCTACCCCTGCCACCACTCCCCGCAGCAGCAGAGGCAGCCGACCCGCCGCCGGAGCCACCCCTCCCGAACACGACGACCCACCCTTCTAGGGGCGGGGGCCCGCGCACGGGGGAATGGGCGTCCACGGCCTTCCGCGACCGGGGACACTGGGACCGGGCGCCCGCGAGGCAGCCACCCCCGCGCTTTCCCGTCACGGTGAGGACCCCTGCCATGAGCCGCGCCCCCGGGTCCCCGGATGCCATCGAGGGTTACTTCACCCTCGGCGTCGAGGAGGAGTACCAGCTCGTCGACCCCGAGACCATGGGCCTGCGCAACGAGCCGTCGGCAGTCGGATACGCGCAACGCCACCTCGGCGAGCATGCGCAGTCCGAGATCAGCGGCAGTCAGCTGGAGATCTCTACCCCGATCTGCCGGAGCCTCGCCGACGTGCGCGCCGCGCTCCGGACGGCCCGGCAGGGCGCGGCCAAGGGCGCCGAGCAGGCGGGGGTGCGGCTGCTCGCCGCCGCCACCCATCCCTTCAGCACCTGGCAGGACCAGCGCCTGACGCTCAACGTGCGCTACATCGAGCTGTACGAGCGCTGGGGCCTGATGGCCCTGCAGCAGACCATCACCGGCTGCCATGTCCACGTCGGCCTACCCAGCCGCGAGGTCACGATCGCTGTGCTGGACCGGGTCCGGCCGTACCTGTCGGTTCTGCTGGCGCTCACGGGCAGCTCCCCCCTGTGGGAGGGGATAGACACCGGCTACAGCAGCTACCGGACCCAGTGGTACGACCGGTGGCCGGTGACGGGCGTCCCCGACCTGCTGGGCTCGGTCGCGGACTTCGACACCCTCGTCCGCCAGCTCGTGGCGACCGGCATCGTCGCCGACAGCTCGCACCTCTACTGGGACGTGCGACCCTCGCAGCGCCACCCCACCCTGGAGTACCGCGTCGCCGACGTGTGCACGACGTTGGACGACGCGGTGCTGCACGCGGCCCTGGCCCGCTCGCTGACCCGGGTCACCTTCGCCGGGCTGGAGCGGGGCGGGCCGGCGCCCGAGCACCCGATGCAGCTGCTGCGCGCTGCTCGCTGGCGTGCCGCCCGCTGGGGGCTCGACGAAAGCCTCGTCGACGTGCTCGCCCCCGACGGCAGCTGGAGGCTGCGGCCCGCGGGCGAGGTCGTCGAGGGCCTGCTCGCGCGGCTACGCGACGACCTGGAGGAGCACGGTGAGTGGGAGGAGGTGCGGTCGTTGACAAACGAACTGCTCGGCCGGGGCACCTCGGCCCTCCGGCAGCGTCGGCTGCTCGCGCGCAGCGGCGGGAACGTCACGGCGGTCGCCCGCTGGCTAGTCGAGGAGACGGCTGGCTAGGAGCTGTAGGGGTTCAGCAGCTGGTCGACCGGCGCGCGCTCGTCGGTCAGTGGCCGGGCCGAGCCCGCGAAGCGCGCGGCGTCCTCCCCGGCGGCGACGGCGTAGCCGGTGCCCCGCTCGGCGAGGCGAGCGCGCAACGCGTCGAGCGGCAGCGGCCGCGCTGAGCCCAGCAGCACGAAGTTCCCGCCGCCGGCCCCCCGCAGGTCCTCCGGCGCGGCGACCACGGCCACGTACGGGAACACCGTGCGGAACGTGGCCACCTCGGCCTCGACGAGCGCGTTCGGCGGGTTGTCGATCACGTTGGCGGCGTAGACGCCGTCGGCGCGCAGCACCCGGTCGACGTCGCGGACGGTCTCGGCGGTGGTGAGGTGCCAGGGCACCGCCACGCCACCGAAGGCGTCGCCCACCACCAGGTCGTAGGCCTCGTCGGGCTGGCGGGCCAGCCCCACGCGCGCGTCGATCACCTCGACCTGCAGGTCGGGACCGGTGCGCAGCCCGAGCTCCCGCTGGTCGAGCTCGACGACGCCGGGGTCGATCTCGAGGACGAGGCTCTCGCTGCCCGGCCGGGTGGCAGCCAGGTAGCGCGGCACCGTCATGCCCCCGCCCCCCAGGTGCAGGGCCTGCACGGGTGCGCCCGGCGGGCGGAGGACGTCGGCGAGCGAGGCGATCGCCTGCACGTAGCGGAACTCCAGGTGCGTCGGGTCGTCGAGGTCGACGTAGCTGTGCCGCAGCGTGTCGAGCTCGAGCGTGCGCCCGCCCTCGCGGCTCGGGTCCGCGACCACCCGGGCGCAGTGGTACGCCGTCTCCACCTGGCAGGGATTCGGGGCGAGCACGGTGAGGCTGCCGAGCAGGACGAAGACGCCGAGGATGGCCGGGCCACCGGGTCCGCGGACGGCGCCGAGGCCCAGCAGCGCCAGGACGGCGAGGCCCGCGGCGACGAGGACGCCGCCGAGGCCCAGGACGATCGCGGTGCTCGGCAGCGTGGCGACGAGGACGAACCCGGTGGCGAAGGTCGCGAGGATCGCGCCGAGCGTCCCGATGCCGGAGTAGCGGCCGACGACGCTGCCGGTGCGGGCGAGGTCGCCCAGCTGCAGCTTGACGACCAGCGGCGTCACCGCTGACAGCAGCGCGGCGGGGATGAACACCGCCGCGGTCGCGAGCAGCAGGACGCTCGACACGTCCGAGCCCCCGGCGAGGCGCCCCGTCCAGCGAACCAGCGGCAGGACGAGCAGCGTGGCCGCCCCCGCGAGCAGCAGCACGGGTCCGAGGAGCTTGCGCGGGTCGGCAAGGTCGGCGACCCGACCACCCATCCAGGCACCGAAGGCGATCGCGGCGAGGGCGGCACCGATGACGCTGGTACTCGTCTCCAGCGTCACCCCGATGTACGGGGCGATCAGCCGCAGGCTCAGGACCTCGAGGACCAGGACGGCGCCCGAGGACAGGAACACCAGGCCGGCAGCCAGCCACGACGGCAGGGCCGTACCGCCGGCCGGCACAGCTGCCCGTGCCGTGCCCGGCTGGGCATCCGGTCCTCGTACGCTCATGTCCTCAGCCGATTCCAGAAGCGGGTGGTGGGCGAGCCGACCAGCGCCGGCGACAGCGCGGCTCGGCTGGCCTGCAGGGCGGCGAGCAACCCCCGCTCGCGGTCGGCGAAGTTCCGGTCCGGCCCGAGTCGCTCAGCGCGGTCCCGCAGGAACGCCAGCTCGGCCGCCGCCCGCTGGTAGTCGTCCATGGCGCGCTCCCCCAGCTCACCGAGGCGGGACCGCGCCCACGCACGGGCCTGGCGGCGCCCCGCGAGCGAGGACACCATCGGGACGTCGTACGGGGGAATCCAGCCGCTGGCGGCGTACGTGGGCAGGCGGCGCGCGATCAGCTGACCTTCGCGGGCGCGCAGCCAGGCGACGAGCGCGACGGCGAGGCCGAACAGCGGGAGCATGAACAGCAGGTAGCTGACCACGAAGTTGCCCAGCCCCTGGGTGGCCGTGAAGTTCCACCAGGAGTGCAGGGCGATCGCGCCGGCCAGCCCGCCGAGCGGGGCGAGCACGCGCAGCAGCGGCGGGGCGTACACGGCGATGCCCAGCCCGATGCCGGTCATGGCGGTGAACAGCGGATGCGCGAACGGGCTGAGCACGCCGCGGAAGACGAAGGTGGCACCGGCGGCGAAGATCCCGCCGCCCACTCCCAGCTGGGTCTCGCCCTCGAGGAAGGCGCGGCCGAAATAGAGGATGTTCTCGGTGAAGGCGAAGCCGAGCGCGACGAAGCCGGCGCACACGATGCCGTCGACCACGCCATCGAACTCGCGGCGGCGGGCGATGACGACGACGAGGATCCCTAGGCCCTTGGCGACCTCCTCGACCACGGGGGCGACGAACACGGCCGTCGTGGCGAGCGCCGCCTCCCCGGCCTGCGCGCGCAGCATCGCGACCGACACCGAGTTGATGACGGCGGCGACCAGGGCGGCGACCACGGCACCCCAGACGAACAGGAACGCGAGCAGCGGCGCGGGTTCGGGCTCGAAGCGGTCGATCCACACGAAGGCTCGGGTGAGCGGGACGACCGGCAGCAGGGCCAGGCCCAATCCGATGAGCAGGCCGACCAGGCCGGTCGAGGCGGCGATGCCCGCGGCGAGCACCAGGGCCGCCAGCACGAGGAGCACCACGCCGAGCAGGACGAGAACGACCTGGCTCGCCCGTCGTCCCCGGCGGCGGCCGGGCAGCTCGGGCCGCGCGGCGAGCACCTGGGAGGGAGGCGGAGGCGGGGGGACGACGACGCTCATGCGCCCCTCGTGCCCCGCTGCCGCGGCCCGCGCACCCGGTAGAGCACGTGCCGACGCAGCCGATGCCCCGCCGGCAGGGCCGGATGCTCGAAGTCGTCGGCCGGGTCGGAGGTCATGCCGAGCCGCTGCATGACCCGCTGGGACGCGACGTTCGTGGTCGACGTCATCGACACGATCTCCTCGAGGCCGACGGGTCCGAAGCCGTACGCCAGGGCGGCGCGCGCCGCTTCGGTCGCGTATCCGGAGTCCCAGGCGCCGGCCGCGAGGCGCCAGCCCACCTCGACCGCGGGCATGAAGGGCGCGTCGAACCGGGGCACGGCGAGCCCGACGAAACCCACGAACGCCCCGGTGCGCAGCACCTCGAGCGCCCACAGGCCGAACCCGTGCGTGGCGAAGTCGGCCGTGATCCGGTCGACCAGGGCGTCGCTCTCGGCCCGCGTCAGGGTGACCGGGAAGTGCGCCATGACCACGGGGTCGGCATTGAGTTCGGCGAACGGCGCCCGGTCGGCCTCGGTCCAGCCGCGCAGCAGCAGGCGCTCCGTGCGCAGCGTGACGGCAGCGGGAGCGGCGGGAGGCACCGCGCCAGCCTAGGTCGCGGGGCATGCACGGCGCCTGCCCGGTGTTGCACGCGTCCTGACTCTGGCGGAGCACCGGTACGAGCTCCGCAAGGACGACGCGCTCGCCGGATTCGCCGCGTACGTGGACGGTGAGGGCATCAGGGTCTTCACGCACACCGAGGTCGACCGGCCTACGAGGGGCAGGGCCTGGGCAGCACCCTGGTGCGCGGCGCCCTCGACGACGTGCGGAAGAGGCACCTGGCCGCCGTGCCGCTGTGCCCGTTCGTGGCCGGCTGGATCGAGCACCATCCCGACTACTCGGAGGTCGTCTACCGCCGTCCGGGAAGCCGGGTCAGCGACTGACCGAGCGCGGCGTCGCCAGCGCGGCGACGGCGCCGATGACGACGACCGCGGGGGAGCGTACGCCCTCGTCGCGCACCGCCTTGGCGGCGCCCTCGAGCGTCGAGCGGACGAGGCGCTGCCGCGGCGTCGCGCCGTCCTGCACCACCGCGACCGGGGTGGCGGCGGCGAGCCCGGCGGCGAGGAGTTCCTCGGTGATGGCCTCCAGGTTGGCGATGCCCATGAGCACCACGAGCGTGGCGCCGGTGGCCCCCAGCGCCGCCCAGTCGACCGTCGAGCGGGGGTCCCGCGGCGGGACGTGGCCGGAGACGACGGTGAACGCCTGCGACGCGCCACGGTGGGTCACCGGGACGCCCGCGAGCGCGGGCACCGCGATCGCGCTGGGAATGCCCGGCACGACCTCGACGGGCACTCCTGCCTCCGCGCACGCCTGCGCCTCCTCCATGCCGCGGCCGAAGACGAACGGGTCGCCGCCCTTGAACCGGACGACGAAGCGGCCCGCGCGGGCCCGGTCGATCAGCACGGCGTTGATGCGCTCCTGCGCCATCGCCGGCCCGCCAGGGATCTTCGAGGCGTCCACCACCTCGACGTCGGGACGCAGCTCGTCGAGCACCGAGAGCGGCACGAGCCGGTCGGCGACGACCACGTCGGCCTCGGCGAGCAGCTCGCGGGCGCGCACGGTCAGCAACCCCGGGTCCCCCGGGCCGCCACCGACCAGCGCCACCGTCCCCTGCCGCGTTGATGCGCGTCCGGGGGCGGGCGGCGCGGCGCGTACGCCCGCCAGCGC
>JALYMT010000162.1 GCA_030773555.1 Actinomycetota bacterium
GGCGGTGGCCGGCTGAACCTGCTCGCCACCGACGGCCGTACGGTCGCGGCCACCGCGTACGGCGACTCGCTCGTCCGGCGCGAGGACGCCGACGCGGTCGTCGTGGCGAGCGAGCCGTACGACGACGCGCCCGGCTGGGACGCGGTGCCGCCCGGTTCCCTGGTCGCGGTCGGCGCGGACGGCGTGGCCGTGCACCCCCTCGACGTCCCGCCACCCGCCGAGGACGACCCGAGCAAGGAGCCCGGATGACGGTCGCCACCATCGACCAGCACGTCACCGACGAGGACCTCGAGCGCGCCCTGCGCGCCGACGTCCGGACCGGACTCACCACCTCGCCGAAGGAGCTGCGCCCCGTCTGGTTCTACGACGCCCGCGGCTCGGAGCTGTTCGAGGAGATCACCCGGCTGCCGGAGTACTACCCGACGCGCAGCGAGCGCGCCATCCTCGAGGCGCACGCCGACGACATCGCGCGTCGCTCCCGCGCCGACACCCTGGTCGAGCTGGGCTCGGGGTCGTCGGACAAGACGCGGCTGCTCCTCGACGCGCTGCAACGGGCGGGCACGCTGCGCCGCTACGTCCCGGTCGACGTCAGCGTCAGCGCCCTGCGCGAGGCCGTGAGCGCGATCAGCGCCGATTATCCCGACCTCGTCGTCCACGGCGTCGCGGGCGACTTCGAGCGCCACCTCGACCGGGTGCCCCGCGGCGGTCGCCGGCTGACCGCCTTCCTCGGCGGGACGATTGGCAACTTCGCCCCCGCGCAACGGGCCACCTTCCTGCGGACCCTGCGCGCCGACCTGGTCGACGGGGACGCCGTGCTGCTGGGCACCGACCTGGTCAAGGGCGCCGACCGGCTCGTGCCCGCCTACGACGACGCGGCCGGCGTCACCGCCGCGTTCAACAAGAACGTGCTCGCCGTGCTCAACTCCCGGCTCGGCGCGGACTTCGACCTGGACGCCTTCGCCCATGTAGCGCTCTGGGACCCGGAGGCCGAGTGGATCGAGATGCGGCTGCGGTCGCTGCGCGACCAGCAGGTCGAGCTACCGGCCCTCGGTCTGCGCGTGCGCTTCGCTGCCGGTGAGGAGATGCGCACGGAGATCTCGGCCAAGTTCCGCCGGGAGACCCTGGCCGCGGAGCTCCAGGACGCGGGCCTGGCCCTGCAGGGGTGGTGGACCGACCCCGCCGGGGACTTCGCCCTCTCCCTGTCCACCCCCCGATGATCGGATACGTCCGGAGGATCAGACGTTGAAGCCCAGGGCGCGCAGCTGCTCGCGGCCGTCCTCGGTGATCTTGTCGGGGCCCCACGGGGGCATCCACACCCAGTTGAGCCGGAAGTCCTGCACCAGGCCGGAGAGCGCGGTGCGGGTCTGGTCCTCGATCACATCGGTGAGCGGGCAGGCCGCCGAGGTCAGGGTCATGTCGATCGTCGCCACGTTGCTCGGGTCGTCGACCGTGATGCCGTAGATCAGGCCCAGGTCGACGACGTTGATGCCGAGCTCGGGGTCGACGACGTCGCGCAGCGCCTCCTCGACGTCCTCGACGCGGGCGACGCCGGTGATCTCGCTCATTCCTTCTCCTCCTGCTCCAGCGCGCGCGCCGCCGCGTCCTTCATCGCCATCCAGCCGAGCAGGGCGCACTTCACCCGCGCCGGATACTTCGCCACCCCTGCGAACGCCACCGCGTCCTGAAGTAGTTCCTCGTCGGGCTCGCCCTGCCCGCGGCTCTGCATCAGCTCCAGGAACTGGTCGTGCACGTCGAGCGCCTCGTCGACGCTGCGCCCCACGACCAGGCCGCTCATCACCGACGCGGAGGCCTGGCTGATCGAGCAGCCGAGGGTGTCGTACGAGACGTCGGCCACCCGGCCGGCCGCGAGGCGCACCCGCAGGGTCACCTCGTCACCGCAAGTGGGGTTCACGTGGTGGACCTCGGTGTCGTACGGCTCGCGCAACCCCTTGCGCTGGGGGTTGCGGTAGTGGTCGAGGATGACCTCCTGGTAGAGAGCGTCGAGGGCCATCAGCCGAAGTACCTCCGCACCTCGGCCAGCCCGCGCACCAGGGCGTCGACGTCGTCGGGGCCGGAGTAGATCCAGAACGAGGCCCGCGTGGTCGCGGGCACCCCGAAGCGGTCGCAGACCGGCCGGGCGCAGTGGTTGCCGACCCGGACGGCGACCCCGAGCGAGTCCAGCACCTGCCCGACGTCGTGCGGGTGGACGCCGTCGAGGACGAACGACACCGCCCCACCCCGGTCGATGCAGTTGGCGGGCCCGACGATGCGCAGCCCGGGCAGCGTACGGAGGACGTCGAGGGCGTACGCGGTGACGGCCTGCTCGTGGGCGGCGACGGCCGCCATGCCGATGCCGGACAGGTAGTCGAGCGCCGCACCGAGCCCCACGGCCTGGGCGATCGGCGGGGTTCCCGCCTCGAACTTGTGCGGCAGGGGCGCGTACGTGGACCCGCTCATGCTGACCGTCGAGATCATCTCGCCGCCACCGAGGAACGGCGGCAGCTCCTCGAGGAGCTCGCGGCGCCCCCACAGCACGCCGATGCCGGTGGGGCCGCCCAGCTTGTGCCCGGTGAAGGCCACGAAGTCGGCCCCGAGGGTCGCGACGTCCATCGGCAGCTGCGGCACCGACTGGCTGGCGTCGACGACGACGAGCGCGCCGACCTCGCGGGCCCGGGCGACGATCGCCGCCACCGGGTTGAGGGTGCCGAGCACGTTGGAGACGTGCACGAGGGAGACGACCCGGGTCCGCTCGGTGACGAGCTGCTCGAGCGCGGACAGGTCGAGCCGGTAGTCCTCGCCGATCCCGAGCCAGCGCAGGGTGGCGCCGGTGCGCGCGCAGAGCAGCTGCCAGGGCACCAGGTTCGAGTGGTGCTCCATCTCGGTGACCACCACCTCGTCGCCGGCGGTGACGGGCAACACGTGGGCGACCAGGTTGAGCGCCTCGGTGGCGTTCTTGGTGAACACGACCTCGGCGCGGTCACGGGCTCCGATGAACGCAGCGACCTTGTCGCGCGCCCCCTCGTAGAGCGCGGTCGCCTCCTCGGCGAGCACGTGCACGCCGCGGTGGACGTTCGCGTTGTGCCGCAGGTAGTAGTCGTCGAGGGTGTCCAGGACCACCTGCGGCTTCTGCGAGGTGGCCGCGCTGTCGAGATAGACCAGCGGGCGGTCGCCGTGCACCACCCGGTCGAGCGCGGGAAAGTCCTTGCGGACACGCTCGACATCGAGCAGGCGGGGCGAGCTCACGCGCCCCCCCGGGCCGCGGCCGCCGCGGAGACGTAGCGCTCGTAGCCCTCGGTCTCGAGCTGCTCCGCGAGCTCGGGGCCGCCCTCCTCGGCGATCCGGCCGTCGACGAACACGTGCACGAAGTCGGGGGTGATGTAGCGCAGGATGCGGGTGTAGTGGGTGATCAGCAGGACGCCGGTCTCGCCGCCCTCGCGGACCCGGTTCACCCCGGCGGACACCACGCGCAGGGCGTCGACGTCGAGACCGGAGTCGGTCTCGTCGAGAATGGCGATTCTCGGCTTGAGCAGCTCGAGCTGCAGGATCTCGTGGCGCTTCTTCTCCCCACCGGAGAAGCCCTCGTTGACGTTGCGCTGGGCGAACGCCGGGTCCATCGCCAGCTGCCCCATCGCCTCGCGGACCTCCTTGGTCCACGTCCGCAGCGCCGGTGCCTCGCCGCGGACGGCGGTCGCCGCCGTACGGAGGAAGTTCGACACCGAGACGCCCGGGACCTCGACGGGATACTGCATGGCGAGGAACAGCCCGGCGCGGGCGCGCTCGTCGACGGTCATGTCGAGGACGTCCTCGCCGTCGAGCGTCACCGACCCACCCGTGATCGTGTACTTCGGGTGGCCGGCGATGGAGTAGGCCAGCGTGGACTTGCCGGAGCCGTTGGGACCCATGATCGCGTGGGTCTCGCCCTGCCGGACGGTGAGGTCGACACCGCGCAGGATCGGCTTGGCGCCGGAGTCGGTGGCGACCTCGACGTGCAGGTCGCGGATCTCGAGGGTGGACATCAGCTCTCCTGGGGGACGGCGACCAGCACCTGGTCGCCGTCGATCTTGACGGGATAGACGGGGACGGGCCGGGTGGCGGGCAGCCCGGTGGGGCGGCCGCTGACCAGGTCGAAGCGCGAGCCGTGCAGCCAGCACTCGATCGTCTGGTCCTCGACCTCGCCCTCGGAGAGGTTGACGTTGGCGTGCGAGCAGATGTCGTAGATGGCGTAGAACTCGCCGTCGCTGCGCACTACCGCGACCGGGATCGGGCCCACCATCACCCGCTTCGCGCCGGCCTCCGGGACGTCGTCGGTGCTGCACACCGGCACGTACTCGCTCACGCCGCCGCTCGCGAGAGCTCGACGTCGATGCCGGCCAGCAGCCGGTCGCGCAGCTCGGGGACCCCGACGTGCTGCAGCAGCTCGGCGAAGAAACCGCGCACCACCAGGCGGCGGGCCTCGGTCTCGGGGATGCCGCGGGCCATCAGGTAGAACAGCTGCTCGTCGTCGAACCGGCCGGTGGCGCTCGCGTGCCCGGCCCCGGTGATCTCGCCGGTCTCGATCTCCAGGTTGGGCACCGAGTCGGCCCGGGCGCCGTCGGTGAGCACCAGGTTGCGGTTGAGCTCGTAGGTGTCGGTGCCCTCGGCCTCGGCCCGGATCAGCACGTCGCCGATCCAGACCGTGTGCGCGTCGGCACCCTGCAGCGCGCCCTTGTAGACGACGTTGCTGCGGCAGTGCGGCACCGCGTGGTCGACGAACAGCCGGTGCTCGAGGTGCTGACCGGCGTCGGCAAAGTAGAGGCCGCGCAGCTGGGCGTCGCCGCCAGGGCCCGCGTACTCCACCGTCTCGACGATGCGGACGAGGTCGCCCCCCAGCGTCACCTGGGTCGAGGAGATCCGCGCGTCGCGCCCCAGGCGGATGCCGTAGTGCGCGGCGTGCACCGCACCGGCGTCCCAGCCCTGGACGCTCACCAGCTCGAGGGCGGCGCCGTCACCGACGAGCACGGAGACCCCGGCGCCGAGGCGCCCGCTGCCGCTGTGCTCCAGGACGACGGTGGCCCGGGCGAAGGCGCCCACGTCGATGACCACGTGCCCCCAAACGAGGTCGCCCTTGCCGGTGAGCCGCACGGTGACCGGCGAGCCCGGCTCGGCCTCCTTCGGGACGGAGATGACGACCGCTCCCCCGGACCGGGCCTGGGCGAGCGCGGCGACCCGGTCGACGGGGACGGGCAACGAGCGCAAGAAGGGGTCGCCGGGCTCGACCGTACGCACCTCGACGCCCTCGGGCAGCTCGGTCGACCAGTCGAGGTGCGCGTCGGAGGCGTCGCCGTCGAGCAGGCCGCCAAGCCGGTCGAGGGGCGTGAAGCGCCAGTCCTCCTCGCGCCCGACCGGCACGGGGAAGTCGGCGGGGTCGAACGACCGCGTCCGCTCGCCCCGGTCGGTGTCCGGGATCGGGCGGGCGGCGGCGCCCGTGGGGCCACCGTGGGAGTGCGGCCGGGCCCCGGCCGCGGCGAAATTGTCCTCCGCCGCGTTGGCCGGAGACTCCGGGCTCAGCACCTGCGCGGCGAGCGTCGCCGACTGCTCGTGCGCCTGCTGCTCGAGCGAGGTGGGCTCGGTCATCCGACCGCGCCCTCCATCTGCAGCTCGATCAGGCGGTTGAGCTCGAGGGCGTACTCCATCGGCAGCTCCCGCGCGATCGGCTCCACGAAGCCACGCACGATCATGGCCATCGCCTCGTCCTCGGACAGGCCGCGGCTCATCAGGTAGAAGAGCTGGTCCTCCGAGACCTTGGAGACCGTCGCCTCGTGGCCCATCTGCACGTCGTCCTCGCGGACGTCGACGTAGGGGTAGGTGTCGGAGCGGCTGATCGTGTCGACCAGCAGCGCGTCGCACTTCACCGTCGACTTCGACGAGTGCGCGCCCTCGAGCACCTGCACGAGCCCGCGGTAGGACGTGCGACCGCCGCCGCGGGCCACCGACTTGCTGATGATGTTGCTGGAGGTGTGCGGCGCCGCGTGCACCATCTTCGCGCCCGCGTCCTGGTGCTGGCCCTCGCCGGCGAAGGCGATCGACAGCGTCTCGCCCTTGGCGTGCTCGCCGAGCAGGTAGACCGCCGGATACTTCATGGTCACCTTGGAGCCGATGTTGCCGTCGACCCACTCCATCGTCGCGCCCTCGTGCGCCGCAGCGCGCTTGGTGACGAGGTTGTAGACGTTGTTCGACCAGTTCTGGATCGTCGTGTAGCGGACACGGGCGTCCTTCTTCACCACGATCTCGACGACCGCGGAGTGCAGCGAGTCGCTCTTGTAGATCGGCGCCGTGCAGCCCTCGACGTAGTGCACGTACGAGCCCTCGTCGGCGATGATCAGCGTCCGCTCGAACTGGCCCATGTTCTCGGTGTTGATGCGGAAGTAGGCCTGCAGCGGAATCTCGACGTGCACCCCCTTGGGCACGTAGATGAATGAGCCACCCGACCACACCGCGGTGTTCAGCGCCGCGAACTTGTTGTCGCCCACCGGGATGACCGAGCCGAAGTACTCGCGGAAGAGGTCCTCGTGCTCCCGCAGGGCGGTGTCGGTGTCGAGGAAGAGCACGCCCTGCTGCTCCAGGTCCTCGCGGATCTGGTGGTAGACGACCTCGGACTCGTACTGGGCGGCGACGCCGGCGATCAGGCGCTGCTTCTCGGCCTCGGGGATGCCGAGCTTGTCGTAGGTGTTCTTGATGTCGGCGGGCAGCTCGTCCCAGCTGGCGGCCTGCTTCTCGGTGGAGCGGACGAAGTACTTGATCGCCTGGAAGTCGATGTCGGCGAGGTCGGAGCCCCAGGTCGGCATCGGCTTCTTGCCGAACAGGCGCAAGCCCTTGAGCCGCAGGTCGAGCATCCACTGCGGCTCGCCCTTCTTGGCGGAGATGTCGCGCACGACCTCCTCGCCGAGTCCCCGGCGGGCGATCGAGCCGGCGGCGTCGGGGTCGGCCCAGCCGAACTGGTAGCGACCGAGGCCCTCGAGCTCGGGGTGGGTGGTGGTGCTCATGCGAACGTCCTCTTCGTGGTGGGGATGCGGGCAGGCGAAGTGGTCGGAACATGGGTGGTGCACACGCCGTCACCGTTGGCGATCGTCGACAGGCGCTGTACGTGGGTGCCGAGCAGCCGGGCGAACACCTCGGTCTCGGCCTCGCACAGCTGAGGGAACTCCGCGGCGACGTGGGCTACCGGGCAGTGGTGCTGGCACAGCTGCAGGGCTCCTCCCGGCGCCGCGCGAACCGCCGCTGCATAGCCGTCGGCACTGAGCGCCTCGGCCAGCTCGGCGACCCGACCCGACCCGGTCGCCCGGGGAGCGTAGCGCTGCTCGAGCTCGGCCACCCGGGCGCGGGCGAAGTCGCGGACGGCCTCCTCCCCGGCCTGCTCGGCGAGGAACCGCAAGGCGCCCAGGGCCAGGTCATCGTAGGCCTGGTGGAAGGCGCCACGGCCGGCCTCGGTGAGCACGAAGACCCGGGCCGGGCGGCCCCGGCCCCGCGGCTCGGAGGCGCGCGCCTCGCGCGCCTCCAGCAGGC
>JALYMT010000163.1 GCA_030773555.1 Actinomycetota bacterium
CCGGCCTCGGTGGCCGCCTTCGCGCAGCTGCCCCGCGGCTTCGTCCTCGTCACCGGGCCCACCGGGTCGGGCAAGTCGACGACGCTGGCGTCGCTGGTCGACCTGGCGAACCGGACCCGCAAGGACCACATCATGACGGTGGAGGATCCGATCGAGTACCTGCACCGCCACCAGTCGTGCATGGTCAACCAGCGGGAGGTCGGGCAGGACACCCGGTCGTTCACCTCCGCACTGAAGCACGTGCTGCGCCAGGACCCCGACATCATCCTGTTGGGGAGATGCGCGACCTCGAGACGATCTCCGTCGCCCTGACCGCGGCGGAGACCGGTCACCTGGTCTTCGCGACGCTGCACACCCAGGACGCCGCGCAGACCATCGACCGGGTCATCGACGTGTTTCCCGCACACCAGCAGCAGCAGGTGCGCGTCCAGCTGGCCGGTGCACTCCAGGGCGTCGTCTGCCAGACCCTGTGCAAGGCGGCCGACGGGCGCGGCCGGGCGGTCGCGACCGAGGTGATGGTGGCCACCCCCGCCATCCGCAACCTCATCCGAGAAGGCAAGACCCACCAGATCTACTCCGCCATGCAGGCCGGTGCCGCGCACGGGATGCACACCATGGACCAGCACCTGGCCGACCTCGTGCGCCGGGGAGTGATCACGTACGAGCACGGACTCGAGAAAGCCCACCACGCCGAGGACTTCGCCCGGCTCGTCGGGCGAGCAGGCGGACACGGGTGACGGCGACCACCACGTTCCGCTACTCCGTCCGGGACGCCAGCGGCAAGATCGTCAAGGGCACGATCGACGCGGAGTCGCAGTCGGCGGTCGTGGCGAAGCTGCGCTCACTAGGCTATGCCCCGATCACGCTGACGCCCGCGGCGAAGACGGGCCTGCAGCGCGAGCTGAAGCTGCCCGGCGTCGAGGGCAGGGTCAAGCTCAAGGACTTCGCTGTGATGAGCCGCCAGTTCGCCACGATGATCAACGCTGGGCTCTCGCTCCTGCGGTCGCTGAGCATCCTGGCCGAGCAGACCGAGAGCAAGCAGCTCGCGCGCGTCCTCGGTGAGGTCACGGGCGACGTCGAGAGCGGGACCTCGCTCTCGGTCGCCCTCACGAAGCATCCCACCGTGTTCCCGCCGCTGATGGTCAACATCATCCGGGCCGGCGAGGTCGGCGGCTTCCTCAACACCGTTCTGCTCGAGGTGGCGAAGACGTACGAGGCCGAGGTGCGGCTGCGGAGCAAGGTGAAGTCCACGATGACCTATCCCGTGGTGGTCCTGGTGATGGCGTTGCTGGCCGTCATCGGCATGCTGCTGTTCATCGTGCCGGTCTTCGCCGCCATGTTCGACGGGCTCGGGGCGCCGCTGCCGGCGCCCACCCGCCTGCTGGTCTTTCTCAGCTCGGCGATGAAGGTCCTGGCGCCCGCGCTGGTCGTCCTCGCGGTCGCCGCCGCGATCGCCTGGGGGCGGGTCAAGCATTCCGAGCGGGTGCGCAACGTCGTCGACCCGGCGAAGCTCAAGGTGCCGGTGTTCGGCCGGCTGTTCCAGAAGATCGCGGTCAGCCGTTTCACCCGCAACCTCGGGACGCTGATGACGGCCGGCGTGCCCATCCTGCAGGCGCTGGACGTGGTCGCTGACACCTCGGGCAACACCGTCGTCGCCGCCGCGGTGCGCGACGTGCAAGCCACCGTCCGGCAGGGCGAGTCGCTGGCCAAGCCGCTCGCCGACCACCGCGTGTTCCCGACGATGGTGGTGCAGATGCTCGCCGTCGGCGAGGACACCGGCGCCCTGGACACCATGCTGCACAAGATCAGCGAGTTCTACGACCAGGAGGTGGAGGCCACGACGGAGAGCCTCACCGCACTGCTGGAGCCGCTGATGATCGCCGTGCTCGGCGCGGTCGTCGGCTCGATGATCATCGCCCTCTACCTGCCGATCTTCTCGGTCTTCAAGTACATCCAGTAGCCGGGCGTCAGGCAGCGGCTCCCAGCCCGCTGACGCTTCAGGAGCGGGCATCGGGGGGCCGATGACCTACGGGGGCGTAGCGTCGGGCCGAGGGGGTGGCCGGTGCGAGGCGAGGTGTGGCGCGGGCGCACCGACGCCGGAGCGTCGCTCGTCGACGTCGTAGTCGGTCTGCTGGTACTCAGCGTCGGCGTCACCGTCGTGGCCATGACGTTCACGAAAGGCATGCGCTCGCTCTACGACTCCCGCCAGCGCGACGCCGCGACCGCCCAGGCGTCGCAGGCGCTGGAGCAGGCACGCTCGCTGCCGTACGCCCAGCTGGCCATGCGCGCGCCCGCCGCCACCGCCAGCGTGGATCCGGCCACCTGCGCCTCGTGCAGCCTGGCCGCCACCGGTGGGAGCGCGCCCGTCGCCCTGCCCGACTCCCGGGCGGCCCAGTACCACGCCCGGCGCCCGTCGTCCCGTCCCTGGTACGACCTGTGCAGCGACGGCACCGTGCGCGCGTGGTCGGCCTCGGGTCCCTGTACGGGGGGGCCGGTGACGACTCCGCCGGGCTTCACCGCCACCTACGTCCCCAGCAGCGAAACCTGGGAGCTCAAGAACGGTGTGCTTCCCGCGGCGGTCTACTACGTCCATCACGACAGCGCGCTGCTAGACCACCTGTCGGGTACGGCGACCGTCCTCGTCTCCCGCGCGGACGCCGTCATCGACGCGATGCAGGGCAACGCGAGGGCGAGCACCAGCAGCGTCGTGGGGCTACCCGAGATGCAGGGCCTCGCGCTGCTCGCCGACCGCGACATCCGCCTGGACAACGCCTCCACCAGGGGGTCCGCGACGCTACCAGGCCTGGTGATCGCGGGCGAGCAGTTCAGGCTCCACGACGACAGCCGCGTCTTCGGAGCCGTGCTCGCGCTGGACAACGTGCACCGTCCCGCGGAGCCCGTCGACCACTCGGCCCTCGTCTCACCCGCCAGCAGGATCGACAACACCAGCCGAGTCCAGTACGACGGCGGCCTGTTCGTGGGCGGGTCGGGCAACTTCCGGCTCCGGAACTGGCAGGAGCTCTGAGGTCCTCCTCCGGCTGTCGGACATGGCCCGATTTCTTTGCTACGTCTTGCCCCGCTCGGGTGGTCCCGTTGCTTGCTCGTCAAGGCCGCCGGGCCCGCCGACGATGCATCTCCCAGTCCGGCGAAGGCCCGGACAGCAGGTCGGTGCCGCAGCAGTAGCCAGGCCCGGAGACCGGGCGCGGCGCGGACTCGAGTCCAGGGAGGGACACCGGACGATGCTCACCCGCATCCGCAAGGCCCAGCAGAGCGAGCACGAGCAGGACCAGGGCTTCACGCTCATCGAGCTGCTCGTCGTCGTCGTCATCATCGGCATCCTCGCCGTCATCGCCATTCCGACGTTCCTGAACCAGCGGGAGAAGGCCTGGACGCGAGCGGTCGAGTCCGACCTCCGCGACGGCGCCACCCTCGTGGAGGAGCACTTCAACGACGCGGGGACCTACGCCGATGTCGTCGGCCCGCCCGCAGTGAACGTGGCCTTCAAGAACTCGAAGGACGTGACCGTCCCCTCGAACCGGACCGCCACTGCGTACTGCATCCAGGGGGTGCACGCCCGTCTCAACGGCGGTGCCGACCAGTGGGTCATCCGGAACACCACGGGCCGCGTGGAGAAGGTCGACGCCACTGCCACCCCGGCCGTGGCCGCCTGCTAACTGGTTCGGGCGTGGAGGGGCGGCGGCGTTGGCCGCCGCCCCTTCGCCATTGACAAGCCAGACGACGGGCGAGGGGAGGGACATGCGCCGCATCCGAGTCGCGGCCGCCGACGACGGCTGGTCGCTGATCGAGTCGGTGGTCGCCCTCGCCATCCTCGCTCTCGTGCTCACCGCCCTCGGGGCGGGCACGCTCACGGTGGCCCGGGCCGGCGTCAACGCCCGCAACGCCCAGCAGGCCGCGAACATCCTCAACCAGCAGGTGGAGCAGGCGCGCTCGATGGAGTACGCGGCACTCACCATGGTGGCGACCGATCTCGTCGGGGATCCCCGGGTGGGCGGCAGCGGCCCGTGGACGTACCTGCCGACCAGTGAACGCCTCGTCGTCGACACCGTCGGCTCGCTCGCCCCGCACCGCGTCGCGGAGGTCCGCGACAGCACGGTCTTCGCCGTCGCGCGCTACGTCACGGACGCCTCGGGCGCGGCGGGCGCGGCGGGCGCTTCACCGTCGTCGTCACCTGGGACGCGCACGGGCAGGTGAAGGAGCGCCAGCTCTCCACGCTGGTCTCGCTGACCCGCCGCGGCCTGCCGTTGCCTGACTTCACCTTCGCCCTCAACAACACCTCGACACCGCAGCCAGTGGGCCCGGGCACCCGCCTCGTCTGGGGCCTGCGCGTGGAGAACTCCGGCGCCCGCGACTCCTGGAACCTCACGAGCGACGACGGGCGGATGTGGACCTACGTGGTCGACCGCGACGGCGACGGCGTGCTGGACGCCGACGAGACGGAGCAGCTCGACGACGACTCCGCCGACGCGGACACGGACCCGGACACCGGCGCGATCGAGACCCACGGAGTCCGCTTCCTGCTGGCGACCCGCGTGCTCGCAGCGGGGGAGGCGGGCAGCCTGGTGACCACGTTCACGGCCTGGTCGGTCGCCCAGCCGACGGCGGCGACCGCGGCGAAGAGCTTGCGCGTCGAGGCGGTCGTGGGGGCAGCCGCGACGCAGGCGGGCGCCTCCTGTGCTCCGGGGTCGCCCTGCACGCTCACCGACTACCACCTCGACCAGGTTGTCGACGGCGACACGC
>JALYMT010000164.1 GCA_030773555.1 Actinomycetota bacterium
CGGCCACCCCAGCATCGTTGAGACTCCACACAAGCCTCGGACGTTTCTGCGGTGGCCGCCCCGTGTCACGCCGACCCGCCGGACCTACCAAGATCAGGAAAGTGCGGCTGGAGTACTAGGTCGCCCTCAACCGGTTGCTGGGCGTGCGGCAGCCCGTCTGGACCTGAGCCTGGCCGGGTAGCCGAGCACCGTGCTCAGCGTTGATCTCGTCCTCGTCGTGCTCGCCGGAACGCTGCTGGCCCTGGTCTTGATCAGCAGGGTGACCAAGCGAATGTCCCTGTCCCCGGTGCTGCTCGCCCTGATCGTCGGCGTGCTGGTGGGCCCGGAGGCGCTCGGCGTGCTCGACCTGACCGGGCAGCTGCCCCGGCACGTGCTGCTCGAGCAGGTCACCCGAATCGCCCTCGCCCTGCTGGTCGCCGACATCGGCCTGCGCACCCGCCCAGCGGACCTGCGCGACAACGCCGCCCGGCTGTTGGTGCTGCTCGCCCTGGTGATGCCCGCGATGTGGCTGCTGACCGGGCTGGGCGCGGAGCTGATGTTCGGGTTGCCCTTCGCCGTGGCGCTGGTCCTCGGCGCCGCGCTGACCCCCACCGATCCCGGTGTGTCCTCCACCATCACCACCGGCACCCTCGCCAACCGCTCCCTACCCCGGCGGCTGCGGATGTCCCTGCAGGTGGAGTCCGGCGCCAACGACGGCCTCGCGGTTCCCTTCGTGATTCTCTCCGGGCTGCTCGCCACCCGACCCGACGGGCCCGCGGTGGCCGAGTGGGCCCGCTCGGCGGGCCGGGAAGTCGGGATCGCCCTCATCCTCGGCCCGCTGATCGGCTTCCTGGCCGCGCAGCTGCTGCGCTTCGCCGAGCGGGAACGCGCGGTGGCCGAGACCTACCTGCCGCTGCTCGGCCCGGCGACGGCGGTGGCCACGCTCGCCGCCGCCCACCTGGCCCACGGCACCGGGGTGCTCGCCGCGTTCCTCGCCGGCCTGGTCCTCTCCCTCACCCTGCCCGAGGAAGACCTGCGCGAGCCCATCTCCGCCTTCCACGCCTCCGCCTCCCGCGTCGCACTGATCGCGGTGTTCCTGACCTTCGGCACCGTGCTGCCGCTGGGCGGCTGGGCCGACCTCGGCGCCGCCGGGGTCCTGTTCGCCGGCTGGGTGGTGTTCCTGCGCCGCCTGCCCGCCGCCGTCCCCCTGCTGCGGGCCACCGGCACCGGCTGGCGCTCGGCCCTGTTCCTGTCCTGGTTCGGCCCGCTCGGCGTCGCCGCCATCTACTACCTGGCCTACCTCCACCGCTATGCGCTGCCCGAGTACGAGCGGCTCTTCGCCGCCGGCACCCTCGCCATCGTGGTCTCGGTCGTCGCCGCCGCCCTGACCAGCACCCCCGCCGTCCTCGCCTACCGGTGGGGCGCCCGCTCCGAGGTGCCCGAAGGCGAGCACTCCCAGCTGCCCGGGCCGCTGCCCTAGCCCGACCCGCTCGACAAGAGTGTCCCCTCGCGCACGGAAGCGCCGCGACACCCTTCGCGACCCGCCCGAAAGCCGTCTCCTTGCTGCAGCGCTGGTCGTTCCGCTGCGGCAGCCAGTGCGGTGGCGTGGACCGCCCCGCGCCGCATCCCGTCAGCGGATTCCCCTCCGGCTCCGGCCCGGAGGAGTAAGAACTTCGCTGGGCGGGCTGGCGGCGTGCCAGGCGCGGAAGCGCGCGGAGGCCTCTTCGCCCTCCTCACCATGCAGGCGGGCGGCGATGTCCTCCAGCATCGCCTGCCGGCCGTAGAGCACCACGACGTCCCCGACCCCCAGTCGGAGATCCTCGCCGGGGGCGCCGATCCAGGCGCCCTCGGCTCGCTCCACCCCGAGCACCGCCACCCCCTCGTCGGGGAGGCGGAGCTGGCCCAGCGGCCGGGAGGCGATCCAGTCGTCCTCGGCCACCGGCAGCTGCGCCACCCGCCACTGCCCGCGCAGGTGGAGCAGGGCCGCGTAGTCGCGTACCTCGAGGTCGGTGTAGCGGCGTAGCAGGCGTTCGATGATCCGCCGCAGCGCCCGGTCAACGACCTGGTTGCGCGCGAGCCACAGCAGAGCGGCGAGAGCGGCGACGATCACGAGGGCGCGTTCTAGCCCGCCCTCGGCGGAGTTGACGCCGGCGAAGTTGAGGATCAGCGCGCCCAGCACCGAGACCGCGCCCGCCCCGCTGACCAGCATCAACGCCATGGCGATGCGTCGCCGGGCAGGGTGGCCGACGACGGCTTCGGCCTCGGCGGTGGTGAATCCGGTGCCGGTGAAGGCCGAGCGGGCCTGGAAGCGGGCGTGCTCGAGGGACATCCCGGTCATGGTCAGCGCCACCGTCGCGACCCGGGTGATGAGCAGACCCAGGGTGACGACGGCGAGAAGCGAGACGACAGCGGCCACGAGGCACCCCAAGCACAGGAAAGGGCCAGTATCCCGAGCAGATGCGGATCGTCCCACTGACCGCAGTCGCCGACACAGGGCCTGGGTCGAGGGGATTACCCGGCTCGTCCAGGACCGTCCCGAGCCCGGCGGCGGTCACCAGGCACAGCCGTGGGAGCGCTCGGAACCGCTCCCAGGCCTGACCAGAAGCCTGTTCACCGGCTTCGCGTCGGTTCCGTCTCGGCCGTGCCGCCCTCTCTTGGAGCGTGAGGGAGGTGAGCGGGTCGGTGAGGATGCTGAGGGTGCCGTCGGTTTCCAGCACGATGGCGCTGACCTCGGTCAGGTCGGCGTGGCCTTGTCCGCGGGCGGCCTGGCGCAGCTCGTCGGGAGTCACCCGCTCCCGGCGCATGGCGCCGTGCAGGAACCCGTCGCGGTAGACCAGCGTCGGCTCGGACTTCACCAGCCGCTCCACCCACGGGCTGCGGGTCGAGGCCCACGCCACCGCGTACGGCAGCCCGATCAGCAGCGCCAGGGCGGTGACCCCCTCGGCGAGGGCGACGGAGGAGGACAGCAGCACCGTGGCCAGGGTCGAGCCGAGCGCGACGGTGACGACGAAGTCGAACGCGTTGAGCTTGGCCAGCGTCCGCTTCCCCGACACGCGCAGCAGCGCGATGAGCGCGACGTAGGCGGCTCCGCCGACGATCACCACGCGGACCAGCCCCTGCCAGTCGTCGTAGAACACGCTTCCTCCTCCTCGGCCAGTCAAGCGCGCAGCCCGGGACGCCTACGCGCGGCGCTGCTCACCGCGAGGGGCCCTCGCGGGGGCCGCGGTCGTCGGCCGGCAGCCCCACGTAGGACGGGGGGCGATCCTCGCCGTCCAGGGTGATCTGCCCACGCTGGGATGCTCGCTGCCGCTGCCGGGCGAAGTAGTGGGCGATCGGCACATCGGTGGAGGAGTGCGCCAGGATCGAGAGCACGACTGCGAGCGCGACGAGGTGGAACATCTCGTCGGCCCGGGCCGCGCCGCTGTCCAGGACGATCAGGCCGTAGACCACCGAGGCGAAGCCCTTCGGCCCGAACCACGCCACCGCCGCCTGCTCCGGCCACGGCA